>NZ_JBKHHI010000616.1:0-2517 GCF_046539235.1 Coleofasciculus sp. | reverse complement strand
CCCAGAAACACCATCGGACGAAGATCTAGACGCACTTTTTAGTCTGGAAGAAGCGACTGTTGATGATGATTTTTCATTAGCAACTCTGGCAGAAACCGAATGGGATTTGGATTCACCCCGAGAAAACGCTGACGAGTTTGCTGACTTAGAAGCAATGCTGGATGGGGAGACTTCAGCAGCATTGACCAGTGAAAGCGGTGATCAGTTTGCTGATTTAGAAGCAATGTTGGAGGGAGAGACTTCAGCAGCATTACCCAGTGAAAGCGGTGATCAGTTTGCTGATTTAGAAGCAATGCTAGTTGATACTCCCTCACAGACCGAGTCGTTTGAGGATTTAGAATCCCCCTTAGAGGAACCGGGAGCAACTCAAGACAATCGAGCATCTTTAGCTCAAACTCCCCCATCTCAAGATCAAGATGACCTAGATAAAGAGTTGGAAGCCCTCCTCCAGGACGCTGATAAATCGATAGGAAGTCCAGCTACAACAACAAATACAGGTTCGCGACAAACCGCCCCTTTACCCAGTCGAAGACCACCTCGGATATTTGAGCAGACGATGCGAGTTCCGGTTAAGCACCTGGATAGTCTGAATAACTTGGTGGGAGAATTGGTAGTTAGCCGTAATAGCTTAGAACAGGATCAAGAGCGTCTACGGCAATTTTTGGATAATTTACAGCATCAAGTTTCGGCGTTGAGTGATGTCGGGGCACGAATGCGGGATTTGTATGAGCGATCGCTGCTGGAAAGTTCTCTATTAGCCAGTAGTCAAAATCAACCGCGCTCTCGTTCTTTATTTGGATCAGAAAATGCTGCACCTGCATCCACGGATTCTGAGTCGGCTGAGGATTATCATCCGTTGGAAATGGATCGCTTTACCGGCTTTCATTTACTTTCCCAAGAGATGATCGAGTTAATTGTGCAAGTGCGGGAGTCAGCGTCTGACGTGGAATTCTTGGTGGATGAAACCGATCAGGTGGCTCGCAACTTACGACAGGTGACCACTCAACTCCAAGAAGGACTGACGCGATCGCGCATGGTTCCGTTTGCCAATGCGGCTGACCGTTTGACTCGTCCGGTGCGGGAAATTTCGATCAAGTTAAGCAAGGAAGCCCAACTGCAAGTGGAAGGTCGAGAAACCTTGCTCGACAAAATGATTTTGGAACACCTTTATGATCCCTTAACCCACTTGGTCAATAATGCGATTACCCATGGCATTGAATCCCCAGAAGAACGGCAAGAGATGGGTAAACCTGCTGTGGGTCAAATTACTCTGCGAGCGTTCCACCAAGGGAACCAAACGGTGATTGCCATTTCCGACGATGGCGCGGGTATTGATCCGGAACGGATTAAACGAAAGGCAATTGAGAAGAAACTGATCACCCCAGCCGAGGCGAAAGACCTAACGAATACAGAGTTGTATGACTTTCTGTTCCACCCCGGTTTTAGTACCAAAGACGAAGCCAGTGAATTCGCCGGACGCGGTGTGGGGATGGATGTTGTCCGCACCAGTTTGAGCGAAATTCGGGGCGCAATCTACATTGATTCGACATTAGGAAAAGGCACAACCTTTACCATTCGGCTACCCTTAACCCTGAGTATTTGTAAAGCTCTATGCTGTTTGAGCGATCGCGCTCGCATTGCCTTTCCTATGGATGGGGTGGAAGATATGTTTGATGTACCTCAGGATCGCTTACAAAAAGATGCCAACGGTCAAATCGGTGTCTCCTGGCGGGACACGTTAATCTCAGTACAACCCCTGAGTGAATTGCTCTCTTACAACCGTTCAATTAGTCGGGGTAATGTTTATGGGGGTAAGCCAGAAGACGACCTAGTCTCAATTGTTGTGCTACGCAGTTCTGGGACATTCATTGCCATCGAAGTGGATCAGGTTTTAGGTGAACAGGAAATCGTGATTAAACAACTTGAAGGTCCTCCGCCTAAACCCATTGGTATTGCTGGGGCGACAGTCTTAGGAGATGGTCGAATCATGCCCATTGCCGATGTGTTAGAACTGATTGACCTCGCCTGCGGACGCCTGCGGAAAGACAGTGTGACGATTTGGTCGAGAGGGGACAGCGAAGGTGCAGGAATTGAAGAAGCCCCAGAAACTCCCCATGAGCCACTCGTTTTGATTGTGGATGACTCGATTACAGTCCGTGAACTCCTCTCAATGACCTTTGCCAAAGCCGGCTATCGGGTGGAACAATCCCGCGATGGTCAAGAAGCCTGGGATAAACTTCGGTCAGGCTTACCCTGTGATATTGTATTCTGCGATATTGAAATGCCGAGAATGGATGGATTAGAACTACTCTCTCGACTCCAGAAAGATGAGAATCTCAGCCAGTTACCTATTGCTATGCTCACCTCTCGTGGGGCGAAACGACATCGGCAAATGGCAGCACAGCTTGGCGCGAGTGGTTACTTTACCAAACCTTATCTGGAAGAAGTGCTGCTCGATGCAGCTCAGCGGATGATTCAGGGTGAAGTCCTGTTTAGTAGTAGTGAGGCTTGATTAAT
>NZ_JBKHHI010000615.1:0-2518 GCF_046539235.1 Coleofasciculus sp. | reverse complement strand
TTGACGTAGAGTTGCCGTTTAAGTTTTATTACAATTAGAATAACTACTTTGAACAATTGTTAACTAATTGCTGCCCTACTTCGTGCATGATGTTCATTACCAACCAACTGCCCACCGCAAATCTTGAACTCAAGCCAGCCGTTAACCAGGCGTTTAGCGACTTCCAGCGCCTGTCTGTTGAGGATCAGTTAGGGCTGCTTTGCGGAATGTACCAAAACCTAGGTTGTTCTCTAGCGCCAACACCTGCGGGTGCTGCACGGCTATTTTTGACCCAAGGGTTACTGCATCGGATCAAGCAAATGCCTGCTACTGAACAGTTAGCGGCGATGCAGGACTTATTACAGGAGACAGATAGCCCCATCAGTCGTCAATACGGACTGTTCACGCTGAAAACCAAACTGGCGTTTTGGACTCAGCTATTTGATTGGATGTCCACAGGTGAGGTGAGTCCAGTGGCAATTGCTTCTCCGCTTTCATACTCAGCTACAACCTTGTTGAGAGCGATCGCGTTATTAGACCTGAATGAGCAAATTTCCCTATTCAACGAGATCATTGACCAGATGGGTATAGCTCCTTTAGCCGCTTAGGAATTTGGCGGTTGGGTATCTATTCAAGTTCAACTTCTAATAGCCCAACTGTTACAGCAGCAAAGGCAAAGGCTACACCCAAAGGCATAGGCGACTGGAAATAAACGGTCAAAATAGCGGCAACAACAGTAACCAACATTGCCCCAATTGACCACCATTTTTCTTCGCCACTCCAGCCTTTTTCAGCTTTAATCCATTTCAATGCGTCCGTCGGTAGTGGTTCTGGAATTACAGCGCCCGGTGGGAACGCCCAATAGTTATTGCGTTCAATATATAAGTCTGTCCAGCCGTTCTCGTAGCACCATTCGTTTAGCCAAGCTTCACAGTAATGTTTCATCGGATTTTGTTAAAATGTGTTAAATTAGTCTGCTTTACAGCCTCAATAACATTAGCAAATCTTTTTCCAGACTAAAAGAGGAATAAATACCTAATTCGTCATTGGTCATTGGTCATTGGTCATTGGTCATTTGTCCTTCGTTGCTTACGGGGTGACAAGCTAGCTGAAGTGTTGAGCCATCCGGCTTTTAGCCCATTTCTTCTTGTCACAGATAGGGTCATATTAATATCGCTCAAAGCCTCATTTTCAAAGGTGTAAGACGGCTTGTCACCCCTTCAGCCTTCGTTGTTTGTCAATGAGGGGATTGGTTGGTGTCTCAGGACAAAATGGTTTGTAATCCTTGCACTAAGCGTTCAATACCCTCGGCGACTGTTTCTTTTTGTAGCGCCCCATAAGCAATTCGCAAATAACAGCCCTCTTCCATGCCAAAGGTTGTACCGGGTAACACGGCGACGCGATGATCACGAATCAAGCGTTCGACTAACTCGACTGGGTTGATTGAAGTATTTATTTTAAGCCAGAAATAAAACGCACCGTCGGCGGGTGCGATCGCACATAATCCGTCCAATCGCTGCAACGCCTCTAATACCAACTGTCGCACTGTCGCGATCGCGTGAATGTGGGGCTGGGTATAACTCAATCCCATCTGTAAGGCGGCTAAGGCGACATACTGGGAGACAACCGGGGGACAAATCAGAATCGTGTCCTGAATTTTTTTCACCGCCGCCAGCAGATGCTGGGGAATTACCATGTAGCCAATGCGCCAACTGGCAAACCCATAGGTTTTCGACAGGGAGTACAGGGAAATCGTATGGGAGTGACTCTGGGGAAACGCCGCCGGGGAAATGTGTTTGACACCGTTATAGGTGAAATACTCATAGGCTTCATCGCTAATGTGATAAATTCCTCGTTCCCGACAGAGTTCATTCACCGCCTGTAACGCGGCTTTGGAGTAAACCGCCCCGGTGGGATTATTCGGTGAAATTGTCACCACGGCTTTGGTTTTCTCTGTGATGGCTTTCGCGATCGCCTGGGGACGCAGTTGATAATTCTGATCCGTTGCCACAAGTACCGGATGACAACTCGCCATGGTAATTGCCATTTCGTGGTTGAAATAGTAAGGCGTTTGAATAATAATCTCGTCTCCGGGAGAGGTAATGGCGAGAATGGCATTCATAAACGCCATGTTTGCGCCTGCGGTGACAACGATACAGTTGTGTTGGTTGAGGGTAATCCGGTTATCTGTGTGTAGTTTAGCGGTAATAGTAGATAGTAACGGTGCAATTCCCTGAACCGCCTTGTACTTGTGGTTATCAGGATCAGCCAGAAATTCTGGCAAACGTGCGATCGCCTCTGGTGGGGGAGGGTAATAAACGACACCCTGTCCCAAGGAAATCGTACCGGGATGACGGCGAATCAGTTCCCCAACGATGGGAATCACAGGTGACTGTACCGCTTCCATGCGAGAGGTTAAGGTGGACATCGGCGACTGATAATCAGAGATCAATTAAGGGCGCACGTCGTTGGTTCTTGGGTCAACTTAATCTCAAAACTTCACTTACCGTTTAGATCCCCCTAAATCCCCCTTAAAAAG
>NZ_JBKHHI010000614.1:0-2520 GCF_046539235.1 Coleofasciculus sp. | reverse complement strand
GAAAAGATAGTAGTGAAACCCGCCCCTACACAATTTCCCCATCTTCCCTATCTCCCTCATCTTCCCCATCTCCCCTATCTTCCCCATCTCCTTCATTTAATTCGCTCGTAATAACCGAGATAAATTAGTTCCAACTTGCCCCCATACTCTTGGATCAAGGCGAGTTGACGCCGATATAATCCGCGAAAGGTGTTAGCAAATATCAGAGTCGCGATCGCGACACTCAACCCGGCGACGGTGGAAATTAAGGCTTCACTGATCCCACCTGTCACACCCACGGTGGTTTGACCGCCAATATCTCCAATCCGTAGGGCGGCAAAGGCGTCAATTAATCCTAAAATTGTACCTAAAAGTCCCAGCAGAGGTGAGACACTGATGACTGTCTCAAATACGGTGTTGAACCGCTTGAGAATGGGTAACTCCGCTTGCACCGCACTTTCGAGGGCGAGTCGAAATTGTGCTGGAGTGGGACGTTTGAGTTCCAACGCCGCCAGAAAAATTCGGGCGATCGGCAGATCACTGTTTTGTTCCAGCTTGAGAAAAGCTTCTGGGGGATTTTGTTGGTAGAGGTGCAGCACCTCTCGCATCAGGCGGTTCTGGCCCTGGGTGACTCGCCGCCAAAAAGTGAGCCGCTCTAAAATTAGCGCGATCGCTAAGATAGAAAGCACTAATAGGGGCAACATGACTACCCCACCCAAGGAAAAGAAGGCGTTCAATGACATGCAGTTGCTCAATTAGTGATCAGGGAAGAGGAAAAGAAGGCAAATTTTTCCTTGTTGCCTTGTCTCCTCCGCATCCTACACTACACCCCCTTCATGGTTACGGATTATTAGGAATACGATCAATTTGGGCGTAACCGCTAAATATCAGTTGTTGTCCTTGGGTTTCCAGGCGATTGATTCGCATCGTAACGCCATCAAGATTGAAGCGATCCAGATCCACCATGTTATTCAAAATCTTATCCAGGGCATCGGTCAAGGTTTCAGATTTGCCTCGCAATTCCTCTGGAATCGTATCCGGTTCAAACGTAGAGTCTTTGAATAGAATCCGCCGCCGCCGTTCTACAGCCAGAGTTGAAGTCATGCTAATCGGCACTAATTCCTGATCGGGAAGGTTAACTTTGGCAAAAAGCTGAATCCGGTTATTGGGAAGCAGCTTGAGTTGCACGTCGGTAAAGGAAATTGGCTGACCCCCTGTGAGTTCTTCCAATTCGGGAATGGAAATATTTTCTAACCGCTTTCTCACCAGTTCGGCTTTAAACGCCTGGTTGATATCGGGTTCTGTCAACACGACTTGGGCGATCGCTTGGGTGGGTTGCTTCAGGTGAATCTGACCCTTGAGGACAGAACTGAAGTCCAAGGACACAGCGTCTGTTTCAAAGGACATCTCCTGGGTCCGAAACTGTCTACGGATCACCAAGCCTCGCCCCTGCATCTTAAAACTGTCAATGCTACCCTGCAACAGTTTACTGGAGGGATTGCAGCGCACCGAAACCTCGACAGACTCACTGCGAGTAAAGAGGTGGCGAATCGTATTGCTGGCGACGGTATTGAGCATCCGTTCGCCCCAATCTGTACCAGACGGGTTGGTTAAACCGGCAAAGCCACCGAGCATAGTAGTCCTGTTATCCACGCGAGTTGTCTCTTTACATTTGTAACAAAATGTGAAGAGTTCAGCAATCTCACGTTGGGTGTATTGTATGGATATCCCGAATCGGCAACTACCCTAGACTCAGGGTTGACTTGGGGTCTAGCTATGGGAATAGAATTTCTGAAGTGAATGATTAGTTTTATAAAGGTGAGACAAGGGAATAGGGAGCAGGGAAAGGTTTTCATAACTTCTACCCCTAAACTATACAATGAAATCTTATTCAACCTTACTCCAGGACGGTCAAAGGATTAGGAGGGGAGTATGTCTATCCGGGTGTTTGTTTACGGGACTCTCAAACCTGGGGAAGTCAATTATCAACGCTACTGTGAAGGAAAAGTGATAGCCGCCCAACCTGCGATCGCGTTGGGTCAACTGTTCGATTTACCCCTTGGCTATCCGGCGATGATCCCTGGGGATAATCAAGTGCGGGGATTTTTACTGACGTTCACTGAACCAACCCTTTTAACCGTCTTGGATGAGCTAGAAGACTACAATCCACAGCGAATCCCAGAGGACAATGAATATTATCGGCAACAAGTGACTATTTATGATCTGGCGAACCAATCTTTAGGACAGGCTTGGATTTACCTGATGCCACCTGAGCGAGTGCAGCGTTTAGGGGGTACACTAATTTCTTCGGGTTGGTGGAGTCCGATGAAGTCTGAATATGAATAGTTTTGGGAAATTGGGAATGGGGAATGGGCAATAGGGTTGGTGAAGTCGTTATCACTTATGAATTATGAATACCCCATCAAGGAAATGGGGTATGAGGGGAGATATTTTTCTATTTTCTTGCCAGCGACAGGATTTTTAGGGGTTGAAGATGGCAGAATCAATAAAATTTTCCGGCGAGGCACTTTTAGCTTTGGG
>NZ_JBKHHI010000613.1:0-2533 GCF_046539235.1 Coleofasciculus sp. | reverse complement strand
GTGTCCAAACCTCTCGTCCTCATGGATCATGATGGCGGTGTCGATGATTACTTGGCAACCGTCTTGCTGATGACAATGGATCACATCCAACCTTTAGGTATCGTTGTCACCCCGGCTGATTGCTATATTCAACCTGCTGTTAGCGCCACGCGCAAAATTTTAGACCTAATCGGATGTTCTCATATCCCCGTTGCTGAAAGTACGGTACGCGGGATTAATCCCTTTCCCGCCCTTTACCGCCGGGATGCGTTTATTGTGGATCATCTGCCAATTCTTAACCAAAATGACGCCATCCAAACCCCCCTGCTAACCGAAAGCGGTCAAGAGTTTATCGTGCGATCGCTGCAAACGGCTGACCAACCTGTTACCCTGATGGTGACAGGACCTCTCACCACTGTCGCCACCGCCCTCACCCTCGCCCCCGATATCGTCGCCAACATTGAACAAATCGTCTGGATGGGGGGTGCAATTCATGTTCCTGGTAATGTGGAAAAAAGCCTAGAACCCGGACAAGACGGTTCAGCCGAATGGAACGCCTACTGGGACCCCCTCGCCGTACATCAGATTTGGCAAACTCAGATTCCGATTGTCCTTTGTCCCCTTGACTTGACAAATACCGTCCCGGTTACCTCTGAGTTTGTTTACAAATTGGGGAAACAGCGTCGCTATCCCATTTCAGATTTGGCAGGTCAATGTTACGCCTTAGTGATTCCCCAAGACTATTATTTCTGGGATGTTCTCGCCACTACTTATCTCGCCCATCCGGAGTTCTTTACTTGGCAAGATTGGGAAACCACTGTGATTCCTCAGGGTTCCAGTCAAGGTTGTATCCAAGTCGAGGCGGGAGGAAAACGGATTCGGGTACTGGATACTGTCGATAAGACACAATACTACTCTTATCTTTTACATCAGTGGGCAAGGTAACATGAAAAGTGTGATCCTAGTCATGTTACTCACTCTCAGCCGCGTTATCTGAGAATCATGCCTCTCCCACCCAATGAACCGTTAACCCTTTCCGGCAAGGCGATTGAGGGGTTATCCCCTGCCAGTCTCACCCGTTGGGTGAAAACTAAATGAGAATGGTTCATTTCTTTTAATAATTGTGATAGTCCTGTATTATGAATGATAAAAACAGCAAAAATATGACAGAAGCGATTTTAGAGCAGAGTCGTTATCGCAACTCGAATCCCTCCTTGTCTGGGACAAGAGTTCAGAGGCAGACTCTGCTCTTTTAGAGTTTCCATATAACATCCGATTTTTTTAACGCCGAGAGGATAAATAATCAGTGCTGATTGACACTCACCTGACTACAGGTGAGACATAGGGCTTTTTGCATCCTCTCCATTGAAGGGAAATAAGAGTGTAGCGGGATTTTTACCATGACCTATTCCATCGCATCCACAGAACGTTCCGTGTCCCAGCCGACACCGCGTCAGCGTTCTACTGGTGGCAAACCACCCAACTCGTCAAAGTCCGACTCGTCAACATCTAACGTTCATTCCTTAGCGGTGCTTTGGGCGAGGAAATACTATACGGCTGTTACCAACCAAGACCAAGATGAGTCAGTATCCAGTTTAGCGGCGGCGGATCTCAAGGAAACTGCCTCACTGGAAGCCAGAAAAAGCACGGCAGAGAAAATGATGCAAAAGCTCAACTTTGCCAGCGCCCAAGCCTGGTCATTGACCGAAACGCTGCTATCTGAGGAAATTAGGCGTCATGGTATCAATCCTGAATTAGTCAATCCCTTAGAAATTGCGGCTGATACCCGTTATCTGTTTCAAAAGACGGCAAATGCTTATGCTGAACGCGCAACACCCCGACGTTTATCGGTGATTGTCGGCAAAGATTTTGGTAAAGTACGCCAAAAATATACGAGCGTTGATCGGCGTGCGATCGGGTTTGTCAGCATGCAGTTCCACTATACGGGTCAAAAGATACTGGATTGGCTCTCACCAGGGGAACAAAAGCTGTGGCTTCCCTATTTAAAGGTAATGGATGACCACATGTACATGCCCCTACAAGCGGCCTATGATGCGGCGGCGAACCATCCCTACAATTCTCCGGCGCTATTAGCCGTGCAAAATTTGTTACCCATCAGCACGAAACTAGCTATTTCCGTTTGCCAACAAGTTTGCCGTCAAAATCCCAACTACGAAACCTACAGCGGTTCGCTGATGAGCAAAACGGTGAGAATTGCCAGTATCCGCGACGTGGAAATGTTTCAGGTGTATCTGTGTCTGTGTGTCTTAGAGGATGACATTCGGGCGGTGCAGCGAGAATTGTTTCCTTTATGCGTCATGCTTTATCCTCGCCTGGGTGTCGGCTGGCGTTTAGTGCAAGACATGCTTAAAGCCATTGGTTGGGAAATGTACAATCGCCTACCTCCCGAAAATATGGCAACCTTTTTACCCTATCTGCGGACATTAACGGACATGTTCTCCTGTGACGTGTTTCAAGAGCCAGAATAGTGTTGTATAGACATATAGCACTACCGGGATACGTTAGGACATTCCCCTGTTGCCTGTTGCCTGTT
>NZ_JBKHHI010000612.1:0-2543 GCF_046539235.1 Coleofasciculus sp. | reverse complement strand
CTTGTCAATAGCTCAAATTCCGATTATTTTCCTTAAAGACTCGCTGTTCTATCTGCCGGGAAGTTTCCAACTGCAATCTGGTCAAGGATGAAAAGATGATTGGTTCGGGATAAAAAAATGATTCGCTTGTGGGGAATTTATTTCGTTGTCTGTGTCAATCTGTGCGCCTGACTATTCAGTGTTCGAGAAACTGTCATTCCATCTGTGTAATCTGTGTTTTTGTCAATACTTAGTAATGATTCTTATCATAAGTCCAACAAAATACTTATGTCCAAGGGGGAGGTTAGCCGTGAGACGAAAACCATAAATTATACAAAGTCTTACGCAGATTCAAGGGGTTTAGCTGGAGCAAAATTGTTTTTACCCATAAAAAACCCACCATAGATAGTATACTTGAAAACCGCACAAGTCTCTCACAATCGCTGCAACCCCTGAAAATTCGTAGCTTTTTGCCAAAACGAGGTAAAAAACGAGCAATTATGACGTTTTATTAATACGGGAATCTGATTGGAAAATTTAAACCTTTCTGGGGGAAAGAATCGTTTAAATTATCAAAGCTTGAGTAGTCTAAACTTCAGTTGGTATTATTTCTAAGCAACCGTAAACCACTCAAAATCACCAATATGGTAGAACCTTCATGTCCAATAACACCGAGGGGAAGGCTAATACCAATCGTAAAATTAGCCACTAATAACAAACCAATACTACACAAAGCAAACCCAATATTTTGGGTAACCACCTGAGTCACACGACGACCTAAACGAATCGCAGCCGTTAACTTTTCTAAACGATCTGCCATTAAGACAACATCGGCAGTTTCCAAAGCCACATCACTCCCAGCAGTTCCCATAGCAATTCCCACAGATGCAGTTGCCAAAGCTGGGGCGTCATTGATACCATCACCAACCATAGCTACAGTTTGATCTTGTTTTTTCAACCTTTGAATCACCTTAACTTTATCTTCTGGTAAAAGTCCGGCATAAACATGATCAATTCCTAGCTGATGGGCGATGTAACCTGCCGTGCTTTGGCTATCACCACTCAGCATAATAACCTGTTCGATGCCCAGTTGTCTCAATTCTTTGATCACAGTTGCAGCCGCCGGACGTACTGTATCAGCAACGGCGATAATTCCCAATAGTTTACCCGCCGCCGCCACCCAAACAATGGTTTTACCGTCTTGTTTCAGGCGTTCGCTTTCTGCGATTAGAGTTGTAGGGAAGTGAGTAATTTCGGATCGAATAAATTTAGCTGTACCAACTTTTATCGCTTCCCCGTCAACATCACCACTGATCCCAAAACCGGTGTGAGACAATACATTCGTAGCCGATACTAACGTCCAGGATTTATCCATAGCGGCTTGCACAATTGCCTTGGCAATAGGATGTTCGGAATAGGCTTCCACAGCCGCCGCTTTTAACAAAACCCTATCTTCATCGTCTCGATCAACACTGATAATTTGGATAACTTTTGGTTCTCCAGTCGTCAGAGTTCCCGTTTTGTCAAAGGCAATCGCTCGTATTTTGCCGATTACCTCCAATTGAGCGCCACTTTTAAACAAAATACCCTGTCGCGCCCCATTCGTCATTCCCGATAGCAGCGTCGGCATAATTGCCGCCATTAATGCACAGGGAGACGCAACAACCAAAAAAACCAAAGCCTGATAAATTGTCGTTTGCCAATCCCAATTAAAAACAAAAGGGGGGAGAATCGCCAGCAGGATACCACAAACTACAATTACTTTCGCATAACCGCGTTCTAGGCGTTCAATGAACAGTTGAGATGGCGGCGCTTCCGTTTGAGCTTGCTTGACCAAACGAATAACCCGTTGAATCAAGCTACTTTCAGGAGGTTGATGCACTCGCAGAATTAACGCCCCAGCCCCATTAATTGTGCCAGCAAAAACTTCATCTCCCACGGTTTTTTCTCTAGGGAGCGACTCTCCAGTGATAGAGGCTTCATTGAGACTACTTGCACCTTCAATAATCAAGGCGTCGGTTGGGATTAATTCTCCAGGCTTGACTAAAATTTTGTCATCGATTTTCAAGTCTTGAATCGGAATCTGACAGTTTTGACCCTGGAGGATAACCCGTGCGGTATCGGGTGTCAATCCGATCAAACTGCTAATCGCACGGCTGGTTCGTTTCATGGCGTAATCTTCTAATGCACCACTGATGGCAAAGATAAGAATTAATACCGCGCCATCAACAATCAGGAAATAGTCCCGCTGCCAAACGCCTAAAAATGCTGCCCCTAATGCAGCTATGATCATCAATAAATCAACATCGAGTTCCTTTTCAACAAACAGAGTCGTTAGTCCCTCTTTCGCACTATCGTAACCTCCAATCACATAGGCGGCTGGGAGGATAAATAACGCTAATCCTAACCAGCCAAGTTGGAGAAAAAGCCAACCCAGGCATACCAAGACAGCACAGGCTACTGCCGCCCAAGTATCCCCATGTTCTGCGATGATTTTTTTCATTTGATGATGGATGAGTCCCCGACTGACTCATCCTAAACCTTGACATTAATGTCAAGGTCAA
>NZ_JBKHHI010000611.1:0-2546 GCF_046539235.1 Coleofasciculus sp. | reverse complement strand
AAGGACTATCTCCTGCAATGCTACTCGAGTCGAGGATTTTTTCTGTTATAGCCCAACATAGTTAAGTAAAGATTAACATTTTCTAAAGAATCACACAGATAGACCTGTAGGGGCGGGTTTTACCGATAACATTTTGGCATCAACCACTAACCTGACTAAACCCGCCCTTCTCCGGGTGCGGGGGTGTAGGGGTTAAGTCAGGGCGGGTTCTGCATAAACGTTATCATCAATAGCGAATACCCGCCCCGACAAACCAGGTTTCCTCGAACGCAGCGAAGAGTCAAAACATTCAATTTTCAACCACAATCACCAACTTACCCACAACATGACCCTGTTCACTCTCCTGATGCGCCTTAGCAACCGCAGAGAGAGGATAGGTTTGAGCAATGACTGGGCGAACTTTCTGAACTTCAATCAGTTCTGTGAGAGACTTTAAATCCAAACCATTGGATTTGACAACCACAACTTTAGCTTTTTTCCCCGGAATAACAGCCGTGACAAAACTCTCCAGGAAGTTAACCGGATAGGGTTGAGTCGTAATATAGACACCATTGGGTTGCAAACAGTCTTGGCAATTCCAGAAGGATTGATTTCCAACCACATCGAAAATAATATCGTACTTGGCAGTATCCTTAGTAAAATCCTGCTGAGTATAGTCAATCACTCTGTCAGCGCCCAACTTTTGCACAAACTCACTATTTTTACCACTACAAACCCCTGTCACCTGAGTTTCAAACGCCTTAGCAATTTGCACCGCAAAGCTACCCACACCACCCGACGCGCCGTTAATCAGCACCCTGTATCCCTGTTTAATTTTTCCCTCATCTCGCAAGGCTTGCAGCGCCGTGAGTCCGGCTAAGGGAACAGCCGCCGCTTCTTTGTGGGAGAGTTTTTCCGGTTTAGGACAAGCCGCTTTTTCCGGCAAAACTGTATATTCTGCATAAGCACCACCCGTGAGATTATCAAGACAGGCATAGATTTGGTCTCCAGGTTGAAACCGAGTCACAGCCGTTCCCACGTCTACAACTTCCCCAGAAATATCAAATCCCAAAATCATAGGAAAGCTATAGCCCGTTAAGAGTTGCAACATTCCCATTCTGATTTTCCAGTCAATGGGATTAACGCTGGTAGCATGGACTTTTACCAATATCTCATGAGTTTTGACGGGTGGAGTTGGCAAGTCTATAACTTGTAAGACATCCGTGCCACCATACTGATTAATTGCAACTGATTTCATCAACTATTCTTTCTCCACAAAGATTATTACCAATTCTTCTAAAATGTAACAATACTCTATAGAACAATATCTCAGTCTTGAGGAAGACTCTGAAATTGAGTTCATCAGCCATAGTATAGTTTTCAGAATCTTTAGCGAACCAGACAGAGTATTTATGACGACCAACACCCAACTCCCCATTCCCTCTCATTTCGACTCCAATCAGGTTGGAGACGTCTGGCGTGTTCCCTATCAAGAGCGCGTCAACCAAGCCGAAGCTTGGGCAAAACAGCATCATCTCCAGCCCGCCCATGAAGATGAAACCCGGATTGGTTTATTGCTCATTGATGTTCAGAATACCTTTTGTATGCCCGACTTTGAATTATTTGTCGGTGGTCAATCGGGTACGGGAGCGGTTGATGACAATGTGCGACTGTGTGAATTTATCTACCGTAATTTAGGAGTCATCACCGAAATTGCGGCGACGATGGATACCCATACCGCGATGCAAATCTTTCATCCTATATTTTGGATTAACGATGCTGGAGAACATCCACCCGCGATGACTAATATCTCCATGGAGGATGTAGAAAAAGGCGTGTGGAAAATCAACCCAGCCGTCGCGCCTCGGATTCGCCAGGGTGATGAGAAATGGTTACAAGATTATGCGCTGCATTATGCCAAGACGCTCAATTGTGATAGCAAATATCCGTTAATTATCTGGCCCTACCATGCCATGCTGGGAGGAATCAGCCACGCCTTGGTTTCTGCTGTGGAAGAGGCTTGTTTATTCCATAATGTTGCTCGCCAAAGTCAGACCCATTTTGAAATGAAAGGGAGTAATCCACTGACTGAAAATTACTCGGCTCTCCAGCCAGAAGTTCTTTTCGACCAGAATGACCAACCCATTGCCCAAAAGAACACACCATTCCTGGAAAAATTGCTAGAGTTTGACCGATTAATTATTGCAGGTCAGGCAAAGAGTCATTGTGTGGCTTGGACAGTGGATAATTTGCTGGGTGAAATTCAAGCCAGAGATGCCAAGTTAGCAGAGAAGGTTTATTTACTGGACGATTGTACGTCTCCGGTTGTGGTTCCTGGTGGTGCGGATTTTACGGAACAAGCTGATGCGGCGTTTCAACGGTTTGCTGATGCGGGAATGCATCGGGTCAAATCCACTGAACTTATTTATTGAACGTTGGACAAAAAAACACCAAAAAACTTGCAATAAATTAGGGTTGGGAACAGGGCGGGTTTTGTTGTTTATTTATCGGTGAACAGGGCGGGTTTTGTTGTTTATTTATCGGTGAACAGGGCGGGTTTTGTTGTT
>NZ_JBKHHI010000610.1:0-2558 GCF_046539235.1 Coleofasciculus sp. | reverse complement strand
TTGCAGACTATAGACGCAATTCTACAGCCAATTAATCGTCATCATCGTCATCATCATCATCATCACCCCAATCATCTTCATCCTCCATTTCTATTTCCTGTGCTTCACCCGATTCTTGCACCTCATTTTCGATTTCTTCAAATTCAATCGCCGCCACATAAGGAGAAGAAATCGCCACGGTTTCCCCGGTACTCACCAAAGCTTGATACAAAAATGCCGCTACTTCTGCCCGAGTTGCTATCTGATTGGGATTCAGTAATTCGACATTAGGATAATTGACCACAATGCCTCGCTGCGTCGCCGCAGCAACTAAAGGACGAACATTAACCGGAATCGCTGATGCATCATTATAAAACTGCAAAATGTTCGTCGCTGATCCATTCACGGAATAATTTAACCCCTGAGTTAATGCCAATAATACTTCCAACCGCGATAAATTTTGCTTGGGGTTAAAGTTATTAGCAGAATTAACCGTTAAAAACCCCGTTTCACAAGCTTCTTCAATGGCATTGTATGCCCAATGACGGCTAGAAACATCGCGGATACTAACATTACGGATTTTCGTCTTCTCAAACGCCTTACGAATCATCGCCGCAAACTGGGCGCGAGTCACAGGTTCATTGGGACGAAATGTGCCATCGGGAAATCCGCTGATAATATCTAAGCGTACCAACTCAGCAATAAAGTCCTGCGCCCAATAATTACTGGCAATATCCGTGAAACTCGTTTGTACCGTTCGGCGGATTTGGGAACCACTAGCGGCGACTTGTTGCTGTTGAGTCGTATCCCCACTCATCTGAGTGGTTGAGTTGCTTTGACGTTGACTAGCGCGACTGTCAACAGTTCCCTGAGTCGTTTGACGGGTGGTACTTCCGGAGGTGATTTCCGTAGTTTCACGGTTGCGGGTGCGGATGCGTTGTTCTTCGATTAGCGTGGCGGTATACCGGGCGGTCATTTTCTGGCTTAAGGTTTCATCTAGGGCGACGACTGAACCAGTTCCATCCGTGCGATACGCCCACAGTTTATCCTCACTACCGACAATCACCAACCACCCTGGAACTAACGCCTGAGTGCAAATCTGATCACCACCTAATCCCAAACAGCCATCAGACCAGGTTTGGCGGGCGACGTTGAGGATTTTTAGCTGGGATGTATTCAGGTTATGGCGACGGCTGATATCATCAAGGACAGCCTCTGCGATCGCCTCAGGTAAAGATTCAACGGTATCCGCTTCTACTGAGGGAGTTTGGGCAAGTTCTATCCCCTGAATTACCTCCAGAGGAGATGGGGGGATAGCATTGGCTAGGGAAGGAGTGGTTGTTGCGATCGCGAATCCAGCAAACGCGATCATTATCCTACCGCTTGACGCAAATAATGGTTGACTCATAGACCTCATACCAAACACAAACAAAAGGAGTCCTAAGACAGGACTGATCAGGGAAGTGTTCCCATTTATTCAAACGTGGCGATTCTCAATAAACAGGAATCATCGGCAAAAACTTCGCCAAATCTGGCTCAATCCCGGTATGATAGATCAAAATACTTAAACAATCTTCATAAAGCGCCGTGATTACCCAACCGCTAATCCAGAATAACTCCTTAGAAAAACAGGTTTGGACTTGGCAAGGTCACTCCATTCAATACACTGTCCAGGGAACCGGTCAACCCTTGTTATTGATTCACGGGTTTGGTGCATCCATTGGACATTGGCGCAAGAATATCCCGGTGTTAGCGGATGCAGGATATCGGGTGTTTGCGATTGACCTATTAGGATTCGGCGGATCAGAGAAACCCGCCTTAGACTACAGCTTAGAGGTATGGCAGAAACAGATCAAAGACTTCTGGGACGCCCATATTCAGGAACCAACCGTATTTATTGGCAACTCAATTGGGGCGCTATTAAGTTTAATGGTAGTTACCCAATACCCGGATATTGCCGTTGGTGGTGTTTTGATTAATTGTGCAGGGGGCTTAAACCACCGTCCCGATGAGTTAAATTTACCCTTACGGCTGGTGATGGGAACCTTTACCAAATTGGTTAGTTCTAAAACCGTCGGTCCGTTTTTATTTAACCGAATTCGCCAAAAAAACCGGATTCGCAACACCCTGCGTCAGGTTTACTGTGACCCCCAAGCGATTACGGAAGAATTAGTCGATTTACTCTACCAACCCTCCTGTGATCCGGGTGCCCAACAGGTATTTGCATCTGTCTTAACGGGTCCTGCAGGTCCTGCGCCTGGGGAATTATTACCCAAGCTAAAACGTCCTCTATTAGTTCTTTGGGGCGAAAATGACCCTTGGACACCAATTAATGGGGCGGCGATTTACCAGCAGCAGCGCCAAATGGAGAAGGATGTCGAGTTTTTTGCCATCCCCCAGGCGGGTCATTGTCCTCACGATGAGAAACCAGAGATGGTTAATTCCTTAATTCTCGATTGGCTAAGTCAAATGACGTAGCTTGCTTCTGGCTTGCGCGAGTAAGCTACATCATTTCAACCTTAATGTTAGCAATGGCGAAATCATTGTAGTGCGTTTAGCGAAGCCATGCCGCAGGCTTT
>NZ_JBKHHI010000609.1:0-2571 GCF_046539235.1 Coleofasciculus sp. | reverse complement strand
CTTTAGACTTCTCCGGAAGTCGAATTAATGGAAACACGTAGCCATTCTGAGTCCACACGGTTGGATGAACTTTAGACTTCTCCGGAAGTCGAATTAATGGAAACAAATGGGTAGGTAGGCAATGCCTACCCTACGGAAGCAATTTTTTAGGGCGCACGGAGCGTGCGCCCCTACAGTTTCTGGGGTTCAACCAAGTGCAATCGTTTTAAGGGAATCGGTTTTAACGTCGCAATTGTATCCAGTAAATTCAGATTTTCCGTATCATATTATGTCCGGTTGAATAGTCACATTTAGGTGGAGACAAGTCAGAAGGCAGAGAGAGGGCAGAAGGGAAGGAGCAAGGTTGCAAATAAGAAGGATATTATGGTTATTTCGGCGGATATGATATCATTTGACAAATGCAGATATTAAAGGCTGAGGTTTCGGTTATCACACCAAGACAATAAGGCGATGCTTGAGGGTAAGAGATTTCCTTTTATTCGTTGAATGTTGCGGCTTTTGGACTGACTTCAAGCTGTAACTGTGAACGGTAAAAACAAACGTCAAACTCCATAAAGAAGTTGACTTATCCTAAAATTAGTGGTATTATTTACGCCTGAATCCCGGCAAACACAAGCTGTACAGGATCAAAAGGTGCGATCGCGGCTTGAACAATAACAATACGAGCCTCATACTGCGCCAAGTTTCCCGTTAAGTTTAACATCGTTGTCTGTTGCTCCCACTCATATCCCAGTTCAACGAGGTTAAGGATACCTTCATTATTTTATAACATAGCGCGATCGCATCTCAGGTGCTGGAACTTGTCCAATCGGACTTTAGCACGAACTCGCCGCTTAGGGTTAAGCCACTGAAATTTCATAGTGCAGTATCAAAACTTCCTCTCGTTTCAACGTAGCCATTGCATATTCCCGCCCCTGTAAATCCGCAAACTCTACTAAATACTGAGGTTCTTCTTGTTCATCGTAAATATTGACAACGGTACCCACCTGTCCAGATGGCAAAGCCTCAATTTTTACATAGTCGGGTTCAACCAGGTGCAACCGTTTTAATGGAATGGGTTTTAACGTCGCAATTGTATCCAGTAAATTCAGATTTTCCATATCACTTGACAAATGCAGATATTAGACGCGGATGTTTGTTTTTCGCCGTAATTTCCCAAATGGTTCGCAGAATTACTCGCTCAGATCCTGAATTGACAGATTCTGGTACAAGCCAATCTACCTTAAAGATTTGTCCAAACGGAGTTTTTTCTTCCTGAACCACCTCACCTTCCACAGCCGATTGTTGAATCAAGTTTCGTAACACTTCAGCATTACTTGCGGTTATTCCCAGGGCAGATTTGAAGACTTTAGCTTTATGCTTGCCGGATGAATGTTCAGGATTCAAGCAATAGCCAATCAACTTCTCCATGGGAATTTCAGCTTGATTGCCATTGGGGAGTTTCGTCATCTGTCTATTGTATCAGTTTATTCAATTGAACATCCTATCAGAGTCCCCGTTCTCGCAGAATCCGACTCTTCACGTCATTGGTTAACCGTTCATCCTGCAAAATTTCATTCAGCAAGGGTGCATTTTTACCCTGGTCATGTACAATGGCGATGGCAATAGCATAAAGATTCGCTGCTGGTAATACTCGCCCATTTATTACCAAATCCTCTCGGACAATTTGCGTCAGCAATTCGGAGTTATACTTGGCTAACTTGGTCAAAATTCCAGTAATGATTAATCGGTCAACTTTTTGACCAATATCCGTTGCTCGTAACAGCGCTCTGGTACAATCCCTGATGGGGGGAACTAGACGAGAATCCTCTAAATTGAGCATCTGATTTAGGGTGATGAATGCCGCTTTCGTTGTCATATCCAGGGTGGCTTTATGATTCTGTTCCACTAACCTCTGGGTTAATTTAAATGTGGCTTGGGCTAATTCCTGGGAAATCGAATGATGATGCCAAAGACAACAGTTGACCAGTTCATATAAAAGCTGTAAGACTTCCGGCGCTTTATCCTCAGCTAAGGCGTTAAAAAGGGTTTCAATTTCTGTTTCACTCACCTGTAAACCCCCATTCATCGCCGCAATTAATGCCTTCAATGCATTCTGACGCACACCCGTAATTGGAGATTGAACACAGATTGGTGCTATCTGAGAAGCAGCTTGAATCTGGGAGGCAAAATCCAGAACAACCCAGGATGCAGATTGGGCAACATCTCGTGATTTATCCAGACAGAGATTCAGCAGGGGAGTCATGGCGGCGTGAGAACCTTTTTCTATCTGAGAACGATAGAGTTTCACTAACGCTACTCGTGATTCTTTTGATTGAATGGTTTGCTGGAGATAGGGTTCTAGGGATGGGGGAATCCTATTCAATTTTTTAACAATTCCATTGGTTTGACGGGGGGGAAGTGTGGGGAGTAAGGAGTCCAGAAGTTGTGCCAGTTGCTGTTGTACGGGAGGAGAATGGGTGGCGAGGGCGTCAATGGCGCGAATTAATTCAACGGGGTGTTGGCTGACACGGGGGAGAATCCATTGGGTTAAGGCGAGTGGTAAGGGTGAGTCGGGAGATGGGGGAGATG
>NZ_JBKHHI010000608.1:0-2595 GCF_046539235.1 Coleofasciculus sp. | reverse complement strand
AGTTATTGGTGATATCTAAACTGAAGGAGTCTTCGGCTTCAACGGTTTGGTCAGCAATCGCGGTGACTAATAGAGGATCATTATTCGTCACATCACCACCACCCGTTAAGCCGGAATCTTCAAAGAAAGCCCCGGCTGTTACCTCGGGATTTCCCACAGTATGCGTCGGAACCGGACCACCATTATCCTGCAATGGACTCAATTGGGCATCGATTATTCTAATCTTGGCAGTCGCATTGTAATCGTTCCAGTTATTGGTAGCTTTCGGTGGATATTGGACATTCCCACCTTTGTCAGTTAATTCCTTGTTTGTGTGTTGCTGAATCCCCCAATCATTTGTGCCATTATCGGCTGTATTCTGGTAAAAGATGGTATTCTTGACGCTGACATCGGCATTCTTGCCAGCCGATACTCCACCACCAACCCAGCTAGCGTTATTGTAAGCGATAGTCGAGTCGATAATTTGGGTGGGACTGTAGAGTGTCATTCCACCACCGACACTCCCGGCTGTATCTCCTGTGGTTTGATTACCCGAAAAGGTGCTGTTAATAATTTTGGCTGGGGCGTCATAAGTCCATAAACCACCGCCCTGATTGGCTGCTGTATTATTAGCAAAGGTTGTGTCGCGAACAACTAATCCTTTGTTGAGTCCATTGCTAAGTTGAACAACGGCACCACCATTACCCTTATTTCCTCCATTAGGGAGTGCTAAAATTTCGTTATTTTCAAAGAGGCTGCCTTCGATAATTACATTGTCTTGAGTCCCTGTGTAGAGATAAGCCGCACCGCCTTCACCCCGTCCTTTATTTCCTTCAAAGACACTATCGATAATCCGAATTGTGCCAGAGGTAGCATCACTTCCACTACTGGCGCGGTCAGTGTAAATCGCACCGCCATAACCTCTCAAGGATGGATGCTTGTTTCCGGTATCGTAAAAGGCGGCGGTAGTGTCGTTATTAAGGAACGTGGAATTCTCAATGGTTAACTTGCCTTGGAGACTATTAATTGCCCCGCCGTTAATCCCTTGGTTGTTGGTAAATTCACTATTGGTGACGGTGATTTCTCCGGGACTGACAAAGGCAATGGCACCAGCACCACGTTCATCATTTCCGGCAACTGCTTTATTATTATCAAAGGTGCTAGCGTTAACGATTAAGTCGGTTTCCCAGGCGCTGTAGATTGCACCGCCACCGTTATCCGCGACATTGTTCTTAAACTGAACATTATCGACCGTTAATGCGCCTTGGTGGGTGATTTCAATGGCGCCGCCGCGTTCATTGGTATACCCGTTGATCAGGTCAAGGTTTTTTAAAGTCAGGCTAGCGTTGAAATCTTGATTCGAGTTGACATAAAAAATGCGGGATTGTTTGTTCCCGCTAATCCTCAGCCCTGGAGCGTCTGCCCCATCAATGGTTATATTTTTACCAGGGCGAATTTCCAGTTGACCGGTTCTGAGAGTAAGAGTTTTTCCGGCAATGCTGGAACTGAATTTAATTGTATCTCCTGATTGCGCTAGGGCAATTGCTTCTCTTAAGGAACCTGATCCATTGTCTTTTGTGTTGGTAACAATGATCTGTTGTGGCATGATTAAATCTCCGAGACTATTTTGCGAAATTACAGTGTTTTGCTTTTCGTTTTCAGCCGCGTGGTCAGGGGAGAGAGTCCTGTGGCAATAGTTGGTTCTTTATTCTTCTCCAAGACAATGAGATAAACAAGTTTCGCTCCTGTTTCTAGGTTAACGCATGGAAATCACACCCTCTATATCTATCAATAGAACAAGAGTTGAAAAATGACAGGTGGCAGTGAGGATATTTTACTAAATCTTTATCAAAAATTTGTGATTATATTATGAAGTCTTTATAAAGCTCAAGTAGAATAAACCTTGTCAGCGCTGTTTGCTCAATGTTGAGGCTAAGTTACATATTTATCATTGGCAACAAATTAAAGTGATCTTGATTTTTTTCAAATCCTATATATAGTGCTGACTATGAGGAATAACACTATATATTAAAGATTCGGTCGCGAAAAACCCGATATTTATCCGAAAATGAGAAAAAAGGCTGTAAATTAACCAATGATATGCTCACGGACAAGGCATGACGTTAGCGAATATACGAATTATCTTAGTCGAACCCGCAGGTGCTTTAAACGTAGGATCAGTTGCCCGGGTGATGAAAAATATGGGGTTGCACCAGTTATGGTTGGTCAATCCCCATTGTAATCCGAGGGCATCAGAAGCGCGGCAGATGGCGGTTCATGGTATCGATGTTTTAGAATCAGCCCAACAGGTAGCAACGTTACCTGAAGCGTTACAGGGATGTCAACGTGCGATCGCAACTACTGCCCGTACTCGTCATTTGCCGACGACTCTGGAACCACCACGCTTGGCATTACCCTGGTTATTGGAGAATAACATTACCTCTGCCCTGATTTTTGGACCCGAAGATCGGGGGTTAAGTAACGATGAACTCAACTATGCCCAGCGATTTGTCTGTATCCCAGCCAATCCAGAGTATCCCTCGTTAAACTTAGCGCAGGCTGTAGCAGTTTGCTGTTATGAACTGTCTCAACTCGCCTCCCCATCTTCCCAGACGC
>NZ_JBKHHI010000607.1:0-2605 GCF_046539235.1 Coleofasciculus sp. | reverse complement strand
CTTAAACATCAAGTAATTTAGCTTACTGAGGAAGTTTGTCAACCCGTTTTAACGGGTTTTAGCTTTTAGCCCGAACTTTAGTTCAGGGCTTTAAGTAGATGAAGCGGGCTTTTATGGCGAAGACAGCGCTACAAACTTTATTACAACCCCAATTCCTCGGCTAAATTATCGGCAATCAAGGCATTAATATCTCGAATGGTTATCCCCGCCGCTTGGACAATATCTTGACGATGGAGAAAATCCTGGAAACTGGCATGATAAATACTATAACGGGTTTGTCCTTCAATCCGTTCCTTCCGCAAAAACTGCTCCCACTCATCCAAGACTCCTTGCACCGTCAACGCATCTTCTCCTGCAAATTGGGCAATCAGCAACGATGATACAGGTTTCCGGGCTTCCGCTAAAACATAGACGATTCTAATCTTAGTTCGCGGTAACGGTTTATCCTTCATCCCCATGCGTTGCCAATGCTGGTAATAATATTGCTGCAAGCCTTGGGGTAAGTTGGCGAGATTTAAATCCTGATACGCGCCAGACTCGATATCTTCTAAGACATAGCGCAAATACATGAAGTTGCGATCGCTCTTTTGTGCCAGAGTGGTGATAAAGGTGGCTGTGTCTTGTCCCTGATTCTCTACCCACTGTTGCAATCTGGGCTTTTTCTGAACCTGTTGCTCAATATAACGCTGTACGTCTTGTAAACTTTCTGCCCCATACTCCATTAAATTAAACAGGTAGGGCTTATTCACCGTTAACGGAACATACGTCTGGCGTTTTGTCAAGATAAAATAAACGCCATTGGGTAAAGACACTGGGAGATAGAGAACATTCGCCCCATCCGTCTGACTCTTCATCTCCACCTCATCCAACGCATCCACTGCAATCACGACGGGGGAATAGTGAGGGGCAATTTCGGTTAACAGTCGCGCTAAGAAATTGCCATCGCGGGTATTCTCTGGATGTAAGGGCAAATCATAAGGTAACTGATAGCGTTCAATTAACTGACGGCAAACACTCTTGAGGAAATCATCAGCGCGATTGATGCCTTGCGATCGCACATTAAAGTATGCCACACATCCGGTCTGTCGCACATATTCGGCTAATATGGCACTTTTGCCCACACCGGGATCAGCTTCAATAATAAAATAACCATTAGGCTGTTGTTGTAAGAAGTCCTGAATCGCCCGAAATACAAACTCCCGCCCGACAAATCCTTCTGTCTTCTCCGCAATTAGGGATTGAAACTGAAGCGGAACCGCCGGATGTGCGGATAACTGGTTATGGATACGTTCTAACCAGCCTTTAATTTCACCCATATCTCGCCCTAGATTTGTCAGAGAGGTTTCGATATCCTCAACCGTCACCTGCTGGCGTTTCAAATTGGCATTAATCTGAGTCAGCAATTGTCCCTGAATTATCTCCCGCAGTACCGGATTCTGCTGCATCTCCACTGCAAAATAGGCACACATCCGTTCAAACAAGCCTAATTGGGGAGTTACAGCCTTGGTTTGGTAAAGTGCGATCGCATTCTCCTGCTGTAAGACTACCATCAATTGCTGACGTACCACCCCAAGTGTATCCCCAACCAACGCCCCATCTGGGGTTAGCAGGGAGTCAATATCAGCCACAGGTGTCACCGCTAATTCGCCAAATTGCCCCAATTCCTGCTTCTGTAAATCCGCCTTTAGCCGTTTTAACTTTTGGTTTAGCCAAGTTATCTCATTTTTGTATTGAGGTGGACAATCCCAACTATTTTTATACTCCTTCCTCCCCATCAATTCACTCAGACAGTCTTCCACCAAACTTTGCTGCGCCAACAAAAACGCCCGCCCCACCGCCATTTGTATCTCCTGATGCATTGGCGTATCTCCAGGTTTGAGGCAATTCATCATCCCTTTCAACCCCTTACCCAAGGTATCCAACCCCACATCCGCCTTATTTCCGACAATCCCCGATAAAGCGGCGGCTAAAATCCATCCCCAGGTAATTGGTTCCATCCCATCAGTCTCCTATACTGTCACGAATCTAGGCCTAAAGCCCTTACTACGAACCCAAGCTAATCTACTAAATTAGGTGTGCCACGCCACTACAAATAGAGGCTTTGCATAAGTCCTATTCTAATCGTGCAATGAATACATTCCCCAGCTATTGCCCAAAGGGATGGGATATGGCATAAAATTCGGGAAAATTGGTATTAGTATTAATAAAACACAATTGGCGTCGAACGGGAATCATCTTTTAATACTAGAGAAATCCCTTTGCATCCCCCTATTCAAGAAAATACTATGTCACACCAACTCACAATTAGCTACCCAGAAACCTTTCCTGATGCCCTGCAACAAACTAAAGAACAGTTTGAACAAGAGGCAAAATGGGCAATGGCAATCAAACTCTTTGAAATGAAACGCTTATCGTCCGGCATGGCTGCTGCATTAGTTGGCATCGATAGAGTCTCATTCCTGCTTTCTTTACATCGGTATGGTGTGCCGATGATTGACCTCACCGAAGCCGAATTATTATCAGATTTAGAAAATGCCTGAACCTGAACGGATTGTCATCAACACCGCACCCCTAATTGCGATTGTGGCAGCATTAGGGGATTTAA
>NZ_JBKHHI010000606.1:0-2609 GCF_046539235.1 Coleofasciculus sp. | reverse complement strand
AAGGAAAACCATCAATATTAGTCCCTAAACCCGCCCCTACACACAGATACACCATTGTACGTTTCTACATGAGTGTCCCCATCTCCCCCAGCTTCCCCATCTCCCCCCGCTCCCCATCACCCCATCACCCCATCACCCCATCAACGCCGAGAGGGCCCCGGATTAAGAAGTTGAACTTCGCTAATCCGAATCACGTAGGGATGATACTTATTTTCTTGAAAAGAGCCAACCCAAACTTTATACTCCCCTGCTAACCACTGACCCGAAATTCCAGGGTTTTTGCCTTCAGCGTCATCATTACACCAACTTCCACCAGGACCTTTAACCAATAGAGTGGTATCCTCCGGGCTTTCCACTTGCAAACTGAGATAGTTGAAAAAAGACGTTAACTCTAGGATATGATCAGGCTGTTCATCAATATACCCGATACAAGAACCTGTTGGTGTTTCTCTACGACCCGAAACATCTGGCGTTGAAACGGAACCGCCACTGATCCCCCGAATAATCAACGGATCAGGTGAAAATCGTCGCCCCAGTTTTACGTTCTCAAATATGGGTTGCGGTGCGGCGGATTGAGCGTCAACGGCGGGAGTCATCAATAGTCCGCTGGCAAATGTGGCTGTGGCAAGTGCTGTTCCCCAGCGCCAGAGTCTCAAGACACTTACCGGGGAGTCGGAGAGTAAGGAGAGAGGTGACATAGTGGTAGGCTGAAAAGGGTGTCTTTTATTCATAACTGAGCGATTCCATCTTGGGGGAATCTCTGGGATTGTGTTTTGGGCCTGGGCACGAGGTTATACAATTGGCAAAATGATCAGAGGCGTGTTCTTATTGGATATTAACAGCTCGATGTGGTAAGTATGGACGCGGATGTTGCGAATCTTGTTCCGCTTCCAACTTGAGCCGTTCCTTGTATCGGCAAGTCTTGAAACATCTGGTTAGACAGACAGATGGGCAAGATAGACAAGATCAGGGAGATGAGATAACAAATGTCCATTGCCCATTACCCATCCCTTGTTTCTTAACCAATGAACAATCAACAATCAATAATCAACAAATGACATAAGACGTAGCTTGCTTCTCAAGGGAAGCGAGTATGACAAATGACTATATTATTCTAAATTACTATGTCAGACAAGACATATTTGACAAAAACTGCAGTTTTAGAAAGGGGTTGGACTAAGGGTGCTATTCGCAAGTTTTTAGGACAGGCAGATAAGACCAGTCCTAATCCGTATTCTCGAAAAAAGCCTCCCGTTCAACTGTTTGATATTCAGAGAGTGAAACAGTGTGAGGAATCCTCGGATTTTGCCGCCTGGAAAAAGAAAATTTCCCAAAGACGACGAGCCGCTCAACAGACGGCGAATCGAAAGAAGCAAGGGATTGAGTATGAGAAAGCTTGTGTTGCCAAAGCGTGGGAGCAATTAAATCCTCTGTCTAATTTTAGGACATCAGACTGGACAGATTTTACCTGGCAGCATTTGGGCATTTTAGAGAGTGAACTAACTGACCGAGAGAAAGACATTGCTGTAAACGCCGTTCGCAAAATGCTTAAGAAGTCTTATTGGATTCCCGTAGATTTGCTGTTTGATGCATTCAATCAATGGGGACTAGATGCTGCCAACACAGATAATCATGCCGCTCAAATTGCTGATAGCATTGCTGAATATGGATGGAAAGGAATTCCGCTTGTCAGTTTCTTTCTGAAAAACAAGATGGGACGTGTACAGTTAGATTCGGGTCATCATCGCTGGATTGCCCTAAAAAGATTGCGTGATACAGGGAAAATTGGGGCTGATTTTCGAGTCCCCGTGTTTGACCTTGATTTAATGCCCTCCTGTTTTGAGGAAAAAGGTTATCGATGGGACGCAATAGAAGCCTTGTCGTATTTAGAAAATGGCGATTATGGTTTAGCCCTCAAAATCTACGGACGCGAAAATTGGATGCTAAGTCTTTGTAGTGGAATCGATTGTTAATTATTATCGGCTCAATCACTGCTGAAGTTGTGATAATTCCTTTTGGATTTGCGCGATCGCACGTTCTAATTGTTCAACTCGCTCTAGGTTAGCAGCAGCGGCGGTGCGATCAGGCTGGGGAAGCTGATCGATGGTCTGTTTGAGGGCTACGATAATCCCGGCTAACGTCTCAATCTGTTCTAATTCGGGACGCTGCCTGAATTTTTGATTCAATTCATCAAGTTTTGATTGTAGGGGGGCTAGAGCACCTCGTAATGCCTTTTGCTTCTGATTAATTGCCTCAACGGTAGAGACAATAGCAGACAGTTCCTCTCTCGAAATCAGATTAGAGTCAGGTTGCTTCAGTTGAGCAACGTCTGTACGTAAGGTTTGGATATCTCGGCTTAACTTTTCAATTTGAGTGCGATCGCTAATTTTGCGCCGAAGCTGTTGGACAACACGACGGCGGTTAATTAGATTGAGTAACAGGGAAATCGCTAAAGGCGCTAATCCATAAATTATCTGTTCAGATATAACGGCTACTATTGCACCCACAAATGAGGCGGCAATAGCAACAGATTCAGCGATAAAAAGCCAGTTACGATTGTCATTGGTCATTGGTCATTGGTCATTGGTCATTGGTCATTGGTCATTGGT
>NZ_JBKHHI010000605.1:0-2612 GCF_046539235.1 Coleofasciculus sp. | reverse complement strand
GTAAATCAGTATAAATAGGTACAAGCATGGCATCCATTCGTGAGCTGCACCAACAACTTATCGACAAAGAACGCACCAGTGTTGAAATCACGCAAGACGCCCTTGCTCGCATTCAGGCGCTAGAACCAAAAATCCATAGCTTTTTGCATATTACAGCCGACTATGCCCTTGAACAAGCGCGTCAAGTGGATGCCAAAATCGCAGCGGGGGAAGACATTGGCATGTTGGCGGGGATTCCGATTGGCATCAAAGATAATATGTGTACCAAAGGTATTCCCACCACCTGCGCCTCTCGTATCCTGGAAAACTTCGTCCCGCCTTATGAGTCTACCGTGACTCAAAAACTTAAGGATGCGGGGGCTGTCATGGTGGGCAAAACTAATTTGGATGAATTTGCCATGGGGAGTTCCTGCGAAACCTCTAGTTATCAACAGACGGCGAATCCATGGGACTTATCCCGCGTTCCTGGGGGTTCCTCTGGGGGTTCAGCTACAGCGGTTGCGGCTAGCGAATGTGTGGTTGCTATCGGTTCGGATACAGGGGGATCGATTCGTCTACCTGCATCATTCTGCGGGATTGTTGGCATGAAACCCACCTATGGGTTAGTGTCTCGTTATGGTTTAGTCGCTTATGCGTCGTCGTTGGATCAAATTGGTCCGTTTGGACGAAGCGTAGAAGATGCAGCTATTTTACTTAACGCGATCGCAGGCTATGATCCGAATGACTCAACCAGTCTCAAGCTGGAGATTCCCGACTACACCAAATCCCTGCAACCTGATTTAAAATCCAAAGGTCTCAAAATTGGCATTATTAAAGAAACCTTTGGTGAAGGGTTAGATCCCGTCATTGCCAAAACCGTTCAACAAGCCATTGATCAGCTCAAAAGCCTAGGTGCTGAAGTACAAGAAATTTCTTGTCCCCGATTTCGCTATGGGTTGCCCGCCTACTATATTATTGCTCCCAGTGAAGCCTCAGCCAACTTAGCTCGCTACGATGGCGTCAAGTATGGGTTTCGCACGCCAGAAGCCGAAAATCTTTTGGAAATGTACAAGAAAACTCGTGCAGCCGGGTTCGGGGCGGAAGTCAAGCGCCGGATTATGTTGGGAACCTATGCTCTATCCGCTGGCTATTATGACGCTTATTATCTCAAAGCGCAAAAAGTTCGTACCCTAATTAAGCAAGACTTCGAGCAAGCCTTTGAAAAGGTTGATGTTTTAATTTGTCCCACCGCCCCAACTCCTCCATTTAAAGCCGGAGAAAAAATCTCAGATCCGTTAACCATGTACTTATCGGACTTAATGACAATTCCCGTCAACTTGTCAGGATTACCAGGAATGAGTATTCCTTGTGGATTTGATGACCAAGGATTACCCATTGGGATGCAACTAATTGGGAAAGTATTGGGCGAAGAACAGGTATTTCAAGTCGCTTACGCTTACGAACAGTCTACGGATTGGCATCTCAAACAACCACCGCTTAAATAGAACATGTAGAGACGTGCCATGGCACGTCTGGGTACAGGGGCTACAGGTGCAAGGAGATATAATTTGTAGGGGCGGGTTTGACTGATAATATTATCGAGAAAACCGATAACTTGACTCAACCCGCCCTGATTGGAAAACAAGGTGAGTCAAAAATCGCCTCAACTTTGTAGCCGTTTAACTCTTTGATTTGCCCTGGGAGACTATTACGGGAATGAATAATTATAATATTTTCCTTCTGGGAAAGGGTTTTCTAATCCTAACCGGAATTGCCGCCATCATTTATCTGTTAGCCTGTATCTCTATCCGGTTATGGCAAAATCGGCTAGTTTTTGTTCCCACTAAGAAGATTCAAACCACACCAACAGACTTGGGCTTAAGTTATCAGGAGGTGTGGATACTTGTGTCTGCTGATCAGCCAGAACGTCTCCATGGGTGGTGGATTCCCGCCACCTCGCCCAAAACCGGGGTACTGCTGTATTTACATGGGAATGGGGAGAATATCGGCGCGAATGTCGAACGGGCAATGGAATTTCACCAATTGGGTTTGGATGTCTTGTTATTTGACTATCGAGGCTATGGTCAAAGTGATGGTAAATTTCCCACTGAAACCCAAGTTTATCAAGATGCTCAAGCGGCGTGGGATTATCTGGTGCAGCAACAGGGTATTCCGCCCCAGGATATTGTCGTATATGGTCAATCTCTAGGGGGCGCGATCGCGATTGATTTAGCGGTACGAAATCCCAGCATCCAGCGTTTAATTGTGGAAAGTACATTTACCTCAATGCGCGATATGGTCGATCATCAGGGAATCTATGGTTTATTTCCGGCGGATTTGCTACTAACGCAAAAGTTTAACTCGAAAAGCAAAGTTCGTTCTCTTAAAATGCCGATTCTTTTAATTCATGGCACAAATGACCCCGTTGTACCTGCTTACATGAGCCAAGTTTTATTTGATACTATAACAGGTTCAAAACAACTCTTCCTGGTTCCTGATGCGGATCATGATAATGTGGCTACTGTAGCTGGCAAAGAATATCAGCAAAGGATTCGATATTTTATTCAACTCAAACCTAATCCCGAACCAGATCTCAAGTAGTTATCCTGTTAACACAACTAATAATATCGCCT
>NZ_JBKHHI010000604.1:0-2660 GCF_046539235.1 Coleofasciculus sp. | reverse complement strand
CTCTCCTACCTGATCCCTGACGTCTTGCAGAAGTTGGGTATCTAATTTAACTCGAAGCCAACGAGTTGGTCAAGATCTAGCCACGACTCCGAGAATGTGTAAAAATGTAAAGCGTGTGGGTTACTTCTTCTCTTGCCACTGCTTTAACACCAACTGCTGTTGCCCTAGGAAACTTTGACGGCATTCACCGAGGGCATCAACAGGTCATTCATCCTATTTTGCAGCACTCTAGCCTTTTACCCGGTCAGTCTGAGCCGATAAATCCTCAAGAGAGGGTTAATCAAGAAGGAAAGCATATTTATCCGACTTTGGCAACCTTTTATCCCCATCCCCGTGAATTTTTTTCCGGTCAACCGTGGAAGCTATTGACACCCAAGCCGGAAAAAGTAGATCAGTTGCAGCGCTTGGGCATTGAACAACTGGTACTACTGCCCTTTGACCAAGAATTGGCGGCATTAAGTCCAGAACAATTCGTGGACAAGATTTTAATTGAACAATTGCGAGCCACCCATGTCAGTATCGGAGAGGATTTTCGCTTCGGATATCGCCGGACTGGAACCGCGAAGGACTTGCAGGCGATCGCAGCCACTTATGGGGTTCAGGTTACCATTGTTACTATCCAAACCTGTCAAGGTGAACGAATCAGTAGTTCCTTAATTCGCCAATCCCTAGAAGAAGGAGATATCCTCAAAGCTAATCGCTTATTGGGGCGTTCTTACAGCATTATGGGTCAAGTTGTCAAGGGGCAGCAATTAGGCAGAACCTTGGGATTTCCCACCGCCAATCTGGAATGGTTCCCCGACAAGTTTTTACCCCGCAATGGGGTTTACTGTGTGCGAGTCAGTCGTCCCTCATTTCCTGACCAATGGGGTGTAATGAATATAGGAGAACGTCCTACGGTCAAAGGAACCTGCTTGACAGTTGAGATTCACCTGCTAAATTGGTCTGGTGATTTATACGGACAGACGATAACCGTGAGCCTAGAGCAATTTTTGCGACCGGAACAAAAATTTGCCTCCCTCAATGATCTCAGGAAGCAAATCCAGGCTGACTGTGCGGCGACAATCACTTTTTTTGAATCTCAGCAATAGGGAATGGGGAAGGGAACATGAGAGAACGGATTGAGCAACTCAAAGAAAATCTGGCTCAGACGATTGTGGGTAAAGCCGATGCGATTCGTTTAGTCCTGGTTGCTTTGCTCTCAGGCGGTCATGCTTTGCTAGAGGATGTTCCTGGGGTGGGTAAAACTCTGCTGGCGAAATCCTTAGCACGTTCCATTGATGGGCGATTTCAGCGAATTCAATGTACACCTGACCTCTTACCGGCGGATATCACCGGGACAAATATCTGGAATCCCAGTAGCCGTGAATTTGAATTTCTCCCAGGTCCAGTCTTTGCCAATATTCTACTGACGGATGAAATTAACCGGGCAACCCCGCGCACGCAGTCAGCATTACTGGAGGTGATGGAAGAACGGCAAGTGACTGTGGATGGGGAATCTCGTAACGTTCCCCAACCCTTTTTTGTGATTGCCACTCAAAATCCGATTGAGTATCATGGCACGTTTCCCTTGCCAGAGGCGCAAATGGATCGATTTACCCTATCTTTATCCCTGGGTTATCCGACGCCTGAGGAAGAACTGCAAATGCTGCAACTGCATCAGGGGGGGATGGTGCTTTCGGAGCTTAAACCCTGTATTTCAACGGAGGATGTTTTGGAGTTACAGCGTCTTTGTCAGCAGGTAAAAGTTGAACGAGAGTTACAGCAGTATATTCTCAACTTGGTACGGGCATCTCGTGAGACGGAAGATGTGGTATTAGGAGTCAGTCCACGGGGTACTCTAGCATTACAACGGGCGGCACAAGCTTTGGCATTTTTGGAAGGGCGAAATTATGCGATTCCCGATGATGTGAAGATTTTGGCTCCTCATGTTTTGTCCCATCGTCTCATGGCAGCAGGAGGGCGACAGGCGAAGCCGATTGTTGAACAGTTATTGCGTTCTGTGGCAATTCCGTAAGTTATCGGTGGGGAGGGCGGGTTTTGTTGTTCCGTTATCGGTGGGGAGGGCGGGTTTTGTTGTTCATTTATCGGTGAATAGCGAAATTTAGTCCCTAAACCCGCCCCTACAGATTCCCTAAACCCGCCCCTACAGATTCCCTAAACCCGCCCCGACAATTGTGCCTAAACCCGCCCCGACGATTTGTCCCTAAAGGGAATTTCTAAAATTGACCATGATACATTTTTAGAGGGTCAGAAATAAAAAATGACAAATGACGTAGCTTGCTTCTCGCTTAGCGAGTATGACGAATGACAAACTATAACAATCTGCGATCGCACACTGTTTTATTTGTACTTGTACTGGTGTGGAGTATCCTTCTTGGTGGCGGTATGGCAGGGGTTTTAAGGGCAGCAGAAACACCCCAACCCCCGAACTCAGAAACATGGGTAGCAATTGGCACTGTTGACCCCATTCCAGATCGTTATCAAACTGGGTTAAAACTCTACCTAGAAAACTGTGGTAGTTGTCATGTTGCCTTACCCCCAGAAGTCCTGCCAACCCAAACCTGGCAGACGCTGCTATTAGAACCCGAACAACATTATGGACAACGGTTAGAGCAGATTCCGCGTCCATTTATCTTTATTGTCTGGAATTATTTACG
>NZ_JBKHHI010000603.1:0-2669 GCF_046539235.1 Coleofasciculus sp. | reverse complement strand
GTTGCCTGTTGCCTGTTGCCTTTTCACCCAATTTTATTGTCCTAACCTCAATGCGGAATGCTATAACCTTGTAGAGACGTTGCATGCAACGTCTCTACAACTTGGAAAGGAAGAGTTCTATAATTTTATCGTTAAGTCTGCGTTTAAAACTGGACTTGCGTGAAGAGAAGCGAGTACGACGAATGACAAACCATAAAGTAACAGCAACTCTCAAAACCAGCTTGCTTGAATGATTTCCTGTTTAAGTTAATTCTATCTGGAGTTGCACTAAAAATTTAGTTTTGAGTGCTTAATCTCCCGAGTTTACAATTTTAGGAAATCTCAGCAATTTGTTGAGTGTTGCTGTTACTTATCAATGAGGAAATAGAAATGAAATTTATCAGTCGGCTTTATACCTCCTAATTTGATTTTGTCAGTTCAACTTCTGTCATTAGTAAGCCTTTAGGCTTCAATTTCTAATGTAATCACCTTTGCGGGAAAGCACAAGTAAATGACATAGAAGTTTACGTTTCGATGATTAAAGGCTGTCGTTTGTGTTACAAATAATTTACGAATCAGCTTCTGTGAACTAAGTGTTCGCGGTAAGTGGTGATCAGACATTGACGGGTTGAAGCCTGTCATAAGCGCCAAATTTCCGTAATTCTACGGTAGCGATCGCATTTCTCCATCTGGCTTAATTTGAGTATCAGTAGAAATACGGAGTCTGAAACAGGGTGTGATGGTGAGATGCAGGGAAAGTCAATCATGTCGGGGAATAGGTTTAACCGCAGGCGTTGCGATCGCGTGGGTTCTATCCCATTCGACAACTCCTACCGTTGCCCAAGTTATTCCTGATTCTACTCTAGGAGTGGAACAGTCTGTGGTGACGCCAGATGTGATCATTCAGGGTTTCTCGGTGGATCAGATTGATGGGGGGGCGATTCGAGGTGCGAATCTGTTCCACAGTTTCTCTGAGTTTAATGTGGGCGAGGGACAACGGGTTTATTTCGCCAATCCGACGGGAATTGACAATATTCTCAGCCGGGTTACAGGTACGGATATGTCGGATATTTTGGGAACTCTGGGGGTTAATGGTGGGGCGAATTTGTTTCTGATTAATCCCAATGGGATTGTTTTTGGTAAAAATGCCCAGTTGGATGTTCAGGGGGCGTTTGTGGCGTCTACCGCAGAGGGTTGGGTGTTTGAAAATGGCACAGAGTTTAGTGCAACGAACCCCCAAGCACCGCCATTACTGACGATTAACCTGACGCCGGGATTGCAGTATGGGTCGAATCATCAAGGCGCGATCGCAAGTTCTGGTCGTTTAGCGGTTGGTGGGGATTTGATCCTGGCGGGTCGAAATCTCAACCTCAACAATCAGGTACAAGCTGGGGGGAATTTGACCCTATTGGCGACGGATACGCTGAAGGTGCGCGACAGTGTAGCTTATCCGTTTATTGCTTCAGCTATGGGTCAATTGTTGGTGCAGGGGAATCAAACGGTTGATATTTTTGCTTTGAATCATGCCAATAGTGGGTTATTTTCCGGTGAGGATATGGTGCTGCGTTCTGGCAATACTGTCAGTGCGGATGCTCACTTCTGGAGTGGTGGAAATTTTCGGATTGAACAATTAGACAGTAGTTTAGGTAATTTGTCAAGTCCTTATGACCCAGTGATTCGAGCCAGTGGGGATGTGAGTTTCAATAATTACACAGGTCCGTCTTTGCATATTTTGGCTGGGGGGAGTGTCACGATTTCTGGGAATGTTGCCATAGAAGGTGTTGAGGCAAATGCTGATGCGATTAATGGGGATATTATCCGATTATCAGATGGGACAGAAATCACGATTAATGGCTCGACAAGACCAACCTTAGATATCCGTGCGGGTACTACTGATTTTGGCACGCCTGATGCTGCACCCATTGATAATTTTAATCCCTTTGGCGACTTCGATCCAGTGCCGACGATTGACGCTGTAGGTACAGGAACGAGTGCGGATATCAGAATTGATGGTTTTATCGATATTCAGGCGGCGGATGGATTGGTGCTTTTAACCAATCAGTATCGCCCCAATCTTTCCTTGTCTGGGGGAGTTATTAATGTACCCTGGATTTTTACGGATGATGTTAATGGCGGTTTTTTTGGGAACAGTGGCTCCGTTTTTATTGACTCCAGAGGCAATATAGAAGTCGGTCAGATTGATACCAGCAGCGTTTCCGGAAATGGCGGTGAAATCAGGATTATTTCTGACCAAAATATTACCTTTACAGACAATGTTGATTCTTCGGTTCGACCTGATGATGGCTTAGGGTTTGGTGTCGGCGGCAATATTACTGTGACGGCTCAAGAAGAAATCGTTCTCCCTAGTGTAAATAGTTCAATTATTAGCGCAACTCAAGGTCAAGGTAAGGGCGGAGATATTGAGGTTAATACTAGGTCACTTTCCCTCGTGGATGGAGCTAGAATATTTACGGTTACTCAAAGAGAGGGAGAGGATTCAGGTCAAGGTGGTAATTTGACAATTAATGCCAGCGAATCTGTAGAATTAATTGGTGTAGGTATACCTCCAGGTAGCAATCGGGCGATAAATACCAGTTTGCAAGCGAGGACTTTGGGAGATGGTGATGCTGGAAATTTGACAGTAAACACGAGGCAATTAATTCTGCGAGATGGTGGGATACTATCAACGA
>NZ_JBKHHI010000602.1:0-2691 GCF_046539235.1 Coleofasciculus sp. | reverse complement strand
TATTTCAATCAGCTTTCGCCTTCAGAGCAAGAAAATCGTCCCCATTTAACTACTGTAGTTCAGGGACTTGCAGAACTACATCAACAAATCCTGCCAACTGCCGATTGTTCTAGAGACGGAAGAATTCACTTAACCATGAACCTAACAGAAGTTGCTGAGTGGGCTAGCCGTTTAGAATCTATTCAACAATCCGTCTATTTAATATACTTGTTCTGGGTGTCGGATGTGCTAGAGGAAGCAGAATCTTCAAATTGTAATTAGAACATAAATAATATGATGTCCGGCAAATCCCCCCTAATAAAAATGTAGGGGCTTGGTAACCAAGCCCCTACTCACCCTCACTGTAATTATGGGTATTCAACCGGACATGATATAACTAGACATAAACACTTTGTAGGGGCGAGTCGCTGGACATCAGTGTCAACTTAACGTCAAACCTATAGCCCGCAAGGAAATGAATTTCCTTGCTAATAGCTCAAGTCATCTAAAGATGACTCAATTGGCTGGCTTCTTTAATCTTCAGTCCACGAAGCGTGGACTTTCGCTATTAGCCAAGAACTTCAGTTCTTGGCGGATGTGGAAACCAACCATTAAGCCATCTCCAGCTTAAGTTGACACCAATGGTCGCTGGACTAACAGTAATAGGACAGCTAATTACTGTTAGTAACTCGCCCATTGATATCATGTCTGGTTGTATAGTGTGTCTATACATACCCGCAGCTATTTGGACACAAGCATTACCGTCCTCGACTACAACGTAACCGAAACCTCCATCAGTTCTTTGATCAAGGAATTACTGTCTTGACTCATTGACGGTTCTGGATGTTTGGCGATAATCACCGGAGTGTCTCCTACTTCACTATCCGGGATAGCTTGGAGAAGATAAACCTGTTCCGGGTTGACATTAGCAATCACCTGGGGTGAATGAGTCGCCACAATAAACTGACAGTTGGGGAAAGTTCGAGTCAGTGCTGGCACAATCTCATGTTGCCATTTCGGATGCAGGTGGAGTTCAATCTCATCAATCAGAACCACACCATTCCCTTCTAGGGGATTCGTTAACCCCGGATTCGCGATCGCTAATCGTTTGGCTAAATCGGCAGCGAGTGAGAGTAAGCCTTTTTCTCCTTCTGATAGTTGATTAACGACTAATTCTCGACCTTGTTTCGTCACTGTCATCCGTAAGGGGGCACGTCGCACCCGCAAGTTAGCAAAACCGGGTAACAGAGAGGATATCGCTTGTCGGATGGCTTCTAGGAGGCGATCGCGATGTTCGGGATTATCTCGACGCCATTCGTTTTCTAGATCCTCAAGATCCTTAAACCACTCGAAGAAGCTGCTAAAGTTAATCGACACACCCGTTAAGGCGTGGTCATAAATCGCCAGTTGGTTCGACCAATAGTATTTAGTTGTTTCTTGGGTAACCTTGTCGCAAAACTGGCGGTTGACGGGATAGTAAACCACGACGGGTAAATTCACATTCAGATTGTTTTGCAACTGATTCTTAATTCGCAAACAAATTCCTTCTAATTCTCGAATGTTCCCGCCTCTGGGTCGTCCCTTGGTATTGGATAATGAGAGAAACCAACTGATCTGCCGTTCCCTCAGGGAAATCGTGATCTCATTTTTGGTTTGATGGGCGCCATTGGCGATATCTTCCTGACTAAAAAAATGTCGTGGAATTTTCCGTTCTTCCGTAATATCCTGTTCGTTAATAAAATGTCCCGTTCCAATCGGATCTTGAAGTTCCGCCACAAAATGGGAAAGTAGGAGTGCGATACAGTCGAGAATACTGGATTTTCCCGTTCCGTTGATCCCCACCAAGACTGTCGGTTCAGTCTCATGGAACTCCAGCGTCAGATCGCCGATGCCACGGAACGAGTTGATTTTCAGGCGCTTGACTTTCATGGCTTATAGTAGGCTGATGGCAATAAAATGACACCGGGATGAAAAAGCAGCAATTGTTATTGATACTGCTGATGATACTCTGATCGGTTGAGCTTGTCCGGCAAAAGCCTCATGCAATTGATTAAAGAACTCCTAGTTTGGGGTTGTACAAACGTACCCTCACACGTCTAGAACCTAAATGCGTAACCGTTAACTGGGGTTACGCCAGCCGATGCCGACGCTTAGGGAGCAATCCCTAGTGAAGCTTCCCAGAAATAAACGCGATCGCAATATTGAAATCTGCTCGTACAGATAGCTTCCAGGGAAACATTTTGCGTGTTGGTCACATCCAGCGGTACGAAAGCGGGTTCTCCTCCGGGTGCAACGGTTCGAGATTCAGCCTTTACCCCATCTATATACACATTAACAAGAACCCTGGGGCTACCTTGGTCGTTATCGCGCATGCCAAACCCTAATTGCAACGTCTGAAAAGTGACATTCTCCCGATTGGGTTGCAGCCTACAGGTCAATGATGCCTGAGTATCGCCTGGACCCATATAAAATCGCGATGAGTAAACCGCTTTATTGACGACAACGTTTTCACTTCGACGTCTCCAGTTACCGATCCCCGTATCCACACAATTTAGCCTGAGCAGGAAGGTTGAGCGTTCTTGCGCTTGCACCATTTGCTGACTCGGGGCAGTCAACGCCGCAAATACAAGTCCACTGGCAATGATTTTCTGAATCAGTTTGCTTTTCATCTGCATTGAGTAGGTCACCCACACCAATAGGTGTCAATACTAC
>NZ_JBKHHI010000601.1:0-2700 GCF_046539235.1 Coleofasciculus sp. | reverse complement strand
AATGATATTCATGTAGTCGGAATCGGTTTAGAGGGTGCGGCGGGATTAACAGAATCCGTGCGACAATTAGTAGAACGGGCGACGCTGTTAGTCGGGAGCGATCGCGTCTTGGGTTACTTCCCTGATCATCCCGCACGCCGCCTGGTTTTGGGCGATTTGACTCAGGTGATCCGGGAGATTCGTCGCCAGTTGGCAAAGAATGACCCAAATTGCTGTATCATTGTGTTGGTGAGTGGCGATCCCTTGTTTTTTGGCTTGGGACGTTTATTATTAGCTGAATTGCCACCCGAACATCTGACGTTTCATCCCCATGTCAGTGCGGTACAATTAGCATTTAGTCGGGTGAAAGTCCCTTGGCAAGATGCGGTGACAATTAGTAGTCATGGGCGTTCTTTAGAACGGTTAACCCAAGCGCTACAACAGGGAACCGATAAAATTGCCGTGCTGACGGATAAAATAAATACGCCGAGTGCGATCGCAAATCTATTACTTGATCTGGATTTACCCTGTGAATACCAGTTTTGGCTGTGTGAAAATTTAGGTGGAACTGATGAACGGGTGCGGTGTTTGCCTGTGGATGCGGTACACTTAGAAGCGATCGCGCCGCTGAATGTGGTGATTCTCCTGCGTCAGTCTGAACCGAGTGATACACCTATAGATGTCGCCACATTACCCATTTTAGGGCTATCGGATCACAGTTTTGCCAGTTTTCGCGATCGCCCCGGTTTAATCACCAAGCGGGAAATCCGTACTTTGATTTTAGCGGAACTCTCCCTACAACCGGAACAAATTATCTGGGATATTGGTGCAGGAACGGGTTCCGTCTCCATTGAAATTGCCAGATTATCGCCTACCTCTCACGTCTATGCGATCGAAAAAACGACAATGGGAACGGCTTTAATTGAACAAAATTGCCGCCGTTTACAGGTTACCAATGTTACCTCTATCTATGGTACAGCACCGGATATATTATCTCAACTGCCCACCCCCCAGCGGGTGTTTATTGGCGGAAGTGGCGGGAATTTATTGGCGATTTTAGAACGAACCCAGGCAGAATTAGGAGATAATGGCATAGTGGTGTTAGCCTTAGCCACCTTAGAACATCTAAATCAGGCAGTCAATTGGTTTAGCGATCGCGGTTGGACGTATCGATTATTACAGGTTCAGCTTTCCCGTTCCATTCCCGTCGCCCAACTCACCCGTTTTACCCCCCTAAATCCGGTGACGATTATTCGAGCTATGCGATCGGATAAAATAAGTAAATTGTAGGGGCGGGTTTAGCCACTCAAACGACTTGTCACCAAAAACTGAACAACAAAACCCGCCCTGACTGGTTACCAACTGGTTACCAAAAACTAAACCACAAAACCCACCCTGATTCATCAGTCGTCGATTATGTAGAGACGTGCCATGCTACGTCTGTCATCAGTGACATGAAGCAAGTTACAGTTTATCTCAACCACGGAAAACACTGTACCGGAAGCTCCGATAACGGCAGAACCACCACGGAGAACCATATCTTGTATCCCGGTGATATGTGTATTGTTGATCCCGCCCATTCAAACAAACACAAACATAGAGGTAGAATCGGCAGATTGGATGGAACACAACGAAAAGGAATTCCCCGAATTTGTTTCACCGACAAAAAAGGCGGTTATGGTTATATTAATCCCGTTGATCTCTCCCCTCTCCCCGCCAATCTACCCGCCATAACCAGCATCAAATCATCCTCCCCAAAACCCCATCCCACCTTTTCCGTAGACTTACCGCCAAAAGTTCCTGGGGATAAAGATAGCCTACAACGTGCCATCTGTCTTCTGGGAAATCGCACTAAATCCGAACTGAAACAGAAACACCAAACCGAATTAAGAGAGCTAATTGGCATCTATCCCAACGCCCAGAGAGCCGCCGATTGGAAGAAAGGATTAAAGCAAGTGGTTAAACAGTCGGATTGAGGGAGATGAGGGAGATATGCCATGACACGTCTGTGTGTAGGGGCGGGTTTAGGGAATAATATTGATGGCTATCCCTAGCTTAGCTGCAAAACCCGCCCCTACCAAATGACAAATGACGTAGCTTGCTTCTCGCTTGCGCGAGTATGACGAATGACAAATGACCCAAAAATTTCGCCAACTCCTCCAACAACCCGAAACCCTTATCCTTCCCGGCGTCTACGATTGCATCAGCGCCAAACTCGCCGAAAAAATTGGCTTTGAAGCTATCTTTACCAGTGGCTTTGGCATTTCCGGTTCCACCCTCGGTAAACCCGATTACGGTTTTCTCACCGCTACCGAAATGCTGAATAGCGCCGGAAAAATTGCTGAATCCGTCACCATTCCCCTTATCGCTGATATTGATGCCGGGTACGGAAATCCCCTCAATGTCATTCGTACTGTCACCGATATCGTTAGACTCGGTATTGTAAAGTTTCAATAACAATATAGTCGGATATAGTCATGTTTAGTAATATATAGACATAAAACGCTCAGACTATTGCCGGAATTATCTTAGAAGATCAAGAGTTGCCCAAGAAATGTGGTCATTTTGCCGGAAAACGAGTGATTCCCGCCGCAGATCATATCCAGAAAATTCGCGCCGCTGTTCAAGCCCGTGGTAAAAGTGAATTAGTGATTATTGCCCGTACTGACGCCCGTGCGCCCTTGGGACTCGAGGAAGCGATTCATCGAGGACGTGCCTATT
>NZ_JBKHHI010000600.1:0-2726 GCF_046539235.1 Coleofasciculus sp. | reverse complement strand
GCATCTTGCTCGCTACTAATACTGCATCTTGCTCGCTACTAATACTGCATCTTGCTCGCTACTAATACTGCATGACAGCTTAGTTGCTGTCCCTTAAATCCAAACCGTAAAAACATAGATAAAATAGACTAAATAAGAAACACCAATTAGCCCAACCGTAATTCGCCCTGCCATCGATTGGTAGGTGAGAAATAGCACAACACAGCTTATAATAACAGCGAGAATTTCCAGAATAGTGACAATAGTGCCATAATGATTCGGGTCCCAATACGAAACCGGACTCTGGAACCGCCAATTGGAAAACGGGAAAAAATGCCGATGGGCATCATTATGATGCAGGGGAAAATCACCGACAATATGTAAAAACATGCTGGAGAAAAAGACTATTCCAATCTGGGAACCCAACCAGCCTGTAAGAACTAAGCCAAAGACAATTAGGGGAATAGAATTGAAAATATCAATAAAATTTTGCCAGTTTTCTTTGTAATACGCTTCTCGCCAAATTGTCATTTCAGGTGTCCCCTTAATCACTTTTTCCACAAAATAAAACACAAACATCGGGGCATCAGGTAGTAATGCACCGATGACGACTGGAGTGAGAATACTGGAAGTATCCTGGCGTCCTAGGCATAGCATATTAATAATGATGTGAGCTGTGGTATTCATAGAAGACTGGAAAGGAAACGCTTCGAGCAAGCCCTAATTACTTTATTGTAGTTGTAATTGTAGGGTGGGTTAGGCGGATATTTAATCAGGGAAATAACCGCTAAATGTTCTATCCGCTGTAACCCACCAGACCATTCTTTGCCTGACCTTAAGTCCGGTAGCGTGGAGTTTTTTTTAACGCAGAGGGACGCAGATTTTTTCGTCAGAAATAAATCTGGATATGAGCAAACCGAATACACTTTTTGGCTGATACAGCAGAGTAATGGGGTTTAAGTCATTGAAAAACCGTTCCCTGTTCCCTATTCCCTGTTCCCTTTCTTGACGTTACTCACAGTTCACTATCTCAGTTTGAAGGTTAAATTGAACAGGTAAATCGGATTGTTCTACCGTAACTAGGTGATAAGGTTGAGTAATTGCCATTGTTGTCATGCAGTTCCGTCCCGGTTGCTGTTCTACAGCGTTAATCACCAGTTTATCATCCTTGATGAGAATATCTTTAATTTCAACACTATAACCCCCACTGGGTTTATTCCCTTGAAAAAAGGTTTTATCATAGAGATAAGATGAGTAAGCGAGATGATCAGTATCTGTGATATCCTCGGCTAAAGTAACCCCTCTAGTCAATAATCCCGATCGCCTAGAACGTCGCCTGAAAGAAATCCCGGCTGAACCTGGGGTTTACTTAATGCGTGACGGCAGCGATCGCATCCTCTATATTGGTAAATCAAAGAAACTGCGATCGCGGGTTCGTTCCTATTTCCGTAACGCCCAACCCCTGAGTCCCCGGATCACCATGATGGTGCGTCAGGTGGCGGAGATTGAGTTTATTGTTACCGATACGGAAGCGGAAGCATTAGCATTAGAAGCGAATTTAGTCAAGCAGCATCAGCCGTATTTTAATGTGTTGCTCAAAGATGATAAGAAATATCCCTATATTTGTATCACTTGGTCAGAAGACTATCCGCGTATCTTTATTACCCGCAAGCGTAACCTGAGAAAGGAAAAGGATCGCTATTATGGTCCTTATGTGGATGTTGGGTTACTGCGAAGTACATTACACCTACTCAAGCAGATTTTTCCCCAGCGCCAGCGCCCCCGTCCCCTGTTTAAAGACCGCCCTTGTCTTAACTATGATATTGGACGTTGTCCTGGGGTTTGTCAACAGCTTGTTTCACCGCAGGAGTATCGCCAGATGGTGCAAAAAATGGCGATGGTGTTTCAGGGGCGAACGGGGGAACTGATTGATATGCTAACTCGGAATATGGAACAAGCGGCGGAATCGCTTAACTTCGAGTTAGCAGCGAAGATTCGGGATCAGATTAAAGGGTTAAACGCCCTCAGTGCGGATCAAAAAGTCGCCCTACCGGATGATACCGTATCACGGGATGCGATCGCGCTCTCGGCAGATGCCCATCATGCTTGTATTCAATTATTCCAGATTCGTGCAGGTCGATTAGTCGGACGATTGGGATTTTTTGCGGAAGTTCCATCAGGGGGAATTGAACTAGGGGCAATTTTACAACGAGTATTAGAAGATCATTATCAAACCGTTGACGCGGTAGAAATCCCCAGTGAAATTTTAGTCCAGCATGAGTTAACCGATACAGACTTATTGGCAGATTGGTTAAGTGAACGCAAAGGGCGCAAAGTTACTATTTTAGTTCCCCAACGCCAAACCAAAGCCGAATTAATTGAAATGGTGGAACGGAATGCGAAGTATGAGTTAGAACGAACGCAGAAATTCGCTGACCGCAATAGCCAAGCGATGCAAGATTTAGCCGCAATTTTAGATTTACCGGATTTACCGCATCGGATTGAAGGGTATGATATTTCTCACATTCAGGGGGCGAATCCAGTAGCGTCTCAGGTGGTATTTATTAATGGGACGCCAGCAAAGCAACATTATCGTCACTATAAGATAAAAAATCCTACAGTAACGATTGGTCATTCCGATGATTTTGCCAGTTTAGCAGAAGTCATTCGTCGCCGTTTTCGTAAATATAAAGATGTAGGGGCGGGTTTAACCGATACCATTTCGCCACAAACCGATAACCTAACTA
>NZ_JBKHHI010000599.1:0-2767 GCF_046539235.1 Coleofasciculus sp. | reverse complement strand
TTCAAGGGTGGCAAAAGATTTTAGAACCGCCTCCTCCCCTTGTCGTGGTTCCTCCGAGTACAGATGCTCAACCTCCACTCGAACCACCAGAACATGAATTGCCTCTGGATAATTAAGCGGTTTAGAATTCTGGGCGAAAGAAAGCATGAAAATTTAGTCTTGCCACACCACCACTCTGGAATAATATGTCAACCCAAAAACTCAAATTGGACATTAAAGTGACAGGACAGTTACCTGAACTTCCAGAAATCCATCGCTTAGAAGCAGAACGACGCGCCAGGGAAGCCTACGTCATGACGCTCCTGAACCATGCTGATATTAGTGCTGGACTAGCAGCTGAACTGCTAGGCATTGATCGCTGGCAACTTTCTGAGTTAATGGATTTATATGATATACCGACCTTTCCTAGCCAAACCAAGGAAGAGTTAGAGCAAGAGATTGCCCAAACTAGACAGTTTCTGCTCAAACATCAATCATGATAGTTGTCTGTGACACCACACCATTAAGCGAACTAGCAAAAGTTGGACAACTGACGTTACTACAAGGTGTTTTCGGACAAGTTATCGTTCCTCAAGAAGTCTACAACGAAGTAACTACTGGAAATCATCCAGCAGTCGTTGTTGTTCAGGCAGCGACTTGGATTGAAGTGCGCTCAGTTCAGGATAACAGTCAAGTCGTTGCCTTACAAGAACGTGCAAAAATTCATCGGGGTGAAGCCGCTGCAATTATTCTTGCCGAAGAATTAGGCGCACAACAGGTTTTGATTGATGATTTGAGGGCGCGACGAGTAGCCAAAGCGCGACTTTTGCCCGTGACTGGCACAATTGGAACGTTGCTACTTGCTAAAGAACAGGGGTTAATTACTCAGGTTAAACCGATTTTGGATGACTTGATTGCTGTGGGTAAACGGATTAGTCCACAACTTTATCAGGATGTTCTCGTAATCGCCCAAGAGTTCTAAACTGAAGTTCTCCCAGTACGTATGTACTATACCCAGCGTCAAGCAAACTTCCTCTGTTTTTTGCCTATTTCACTATTGCCTATTGTCTCCCCTCACCATAACACTTATTCAACCAGCTCGATATTAGCTTTCAGCCGTTTTCCACTCGTCGTACTGCTTTTTCAACCGTTGTTCAATAGTCTCGATTTGAGCCTCGTAGTCAAAGCCGTTGAAACTATACTGAGCCACTTCTCTTGCTTTCATAATATTTGCCCATACAGCAAAATCGTGAAAAGGGTTCAAACCAATCACATTGCCTGCATTCATATCAGTAGGAGTAGGAGCCTGTACAATCGCTACTAGTTTGGAGATCGCTGCGTCAACATCCCAATTAGTTATATAGAGTAACAATGCAGCAAAAGCTGATACTACATCTGTTGTTATACCTAGGCGTAGGTATTGCTCGGCTAAGTACTGTTTTCGCTCAAAGCGAAAGTGAGGCTGTCTCAGAGCTTTGTTACTCTTCGTAGACTTTGAGCGCGACACTATCACGCCACCCCTTACACCGCATTCCGGACACAGCAAATCGCGATGAATCTCATCACGCAGTTCTCCTGATAAATTCTTGAGGTCAGGATCAGATTTCAAGTCATATCCAAGCAGTGATAACAACTGCTCAGGGTCTAACTCCCGTTTGAATCGCTGAGAATAGGCAGTCTTGGGCACTGGTCTTCACTATAAATAATGCAGGTCTTAAGGTTCTACACCCTAGTCTAACGACAAAACTCATCCCCGGACAATAAATCCCAATAACACACAGCAATTATATCTTTTAACAAGCAAAAAAACTTAAACGGACTGGTCTCATTAGAAAACTAATTTCCCTACTGCTCTGCTAACTTTTCTACAAATATTTCATGTTCCTCCGAAGCTAAACCTTTCTGCAATACCGACAACACCCCAGGCATATTTCCTGCCAACAAATCATCGGCGGCTAACCACAATCCGGGAAACACTCGACTCCGGATCACATTCCCTTCATCCACGGGTAACGATACATACTCACCCTGCTGCAAGTAAAACCAATCGAGTCTCTGCTCAAATACTTGCCAAACAATATACTCTTGTACCCCATTACGACGATACGCTCGTTTCTTATCATGTAAGTCTATCGCCACACTACTAGCTGCAATCTCGGCTACCAATTCCGGCGCACCCTCAATATAATCATCGTCGCTGAGTCTCGCCTGTCCCCCTACATTTTCATCAATCAATAGTACAGCATCAGGTTGGGGTTCGTTGTCCAAATCTAACCGAACAGTAGGTTCAATCCCCAACTCAATACCCAGTGTCGCCACTTGATAATTGCCCAGCCATAGGATTAATTTAGCGTGAGGTTGACTATGACTTCTAAAACGCAGTGCAGCAGGCAAGTAAACAACTCCTTCAATTAGTTCAGCTTTCTGGAGAGAAGGCATCGCGTTGTAACGACGCTCAAATTCATAGCGATTTAAGCGATCGCCACTTTCCAAGGATGGGAGCAAAGACTCTTGCTGGAAGGGAGTTTTAACCATAGATTGCTCCTTTTACTCGTTTATATTTCCATCCCTAAATTCTACTCAGATCTTGCCCAACTCACTGTCTTCCCGTCTGGGGTTGAAACCCAAAAAACCAAAAGCTGGTATTCGTATGGCATAGGACTGGATCAGAGTTTTAGTCCATTTTAATGGACTTAAGCTATTAGCCCGGAGTTTGAACTCCGGGCGGTTATTACTCTTCCTAATTATTTGTCGGTTATGAATTCCAATCCCACATCACGGGATTATC
>NZ_JBKHHI010000598.1:0-2772 GCF_046539235.1 Coleofasciculus sp. | reverse complement strand
CGCTCAAGTAATGAAACCAGGCTTTCACTCATTCCTGAACAATCACAGCTTTTAGAAATGACAACGGCTCCGGGAACATCGTTTATATCCAGCCAAAACTCAGCATGAGCATCGGGAATCCCCACAGCCTCTTGATTCCGATATTCAACTAGATAACCTTGCTTACCATCAAAACTATAGGGCGATATTTTTTCATTGTCTCTACTCTTTTGTTCTACCAATTGACGTAATTCTAGATTGTTTGGATTCTCAACGGTGCGAACTAAAGTGTAAGCATATCCACGTCCCAATGCTTCTCCACCTCTAGCTATGCAAGATAACAATTCATAAGTGCCTGGATCGACAATTTTGACGTTGCCGTTGTTAAGGCGCATGGCTCTGAAATTGGAGGGGATGGTGAGTTCTACGCCAAACTTATCGAGTTCTAAGTTTCTCGTTGTCTCCGCTGCTGGAATTGAACCCGGATCATCGCAATATTGGTCAGGCTGGGCAATCCCTGGCTCCACTCCAGCCAGAAAAGAGAGTGATGCTCCAGCAAAGGCAACTATTAATTGAGTGTTCAATAGTCGGTTCATAAGTATTTGTCCCAATTCAACAGGTATAACTTTCCGAATCGCCTTCAGACATTACTCAAAACTAGGTTATCTCGATGCACGACTGTTTCGGCTCCACCGTAGCCCAAAATTTCCGGAATGTCGGCTGATTTATGTCCCCGAATTTTCTGTAATTCTAGACTGCTGTAGTTGACCAATCCTCTAGCCATTTCTACGCCATGACTATCACAGAGTTGTACTGCATCCGAGGCGTGAAAATTACCCTCAATCGCAGTAATTCCAGCGGCTAACAAAGACTTACCCCCTTGACAAATTGCCTTCACTGCACCCTCATCTAAATACAGCTTACCCGCCGGAACTAAACTGTGAGCAATCCAACGCTTACGGGCGTTTTCGGTTCGCGGTTGAGGGGAAAATTGCGTCCCTAATGGTTCTCCCTGTAAGATTTTTTCGATCGTTTCGGGGTGTCGTCCTTGAGTAATCACGGTTCTCACTCCCGCACTCGTGGCAATTCTAGCGGCGGTAATTTTGGTTACCATTCCCCCTGTTCCCCACTGAGAACCCGCTTTCCCAGTTTGTATCTGAAGTTCGGCTAACTCTTCCATCCGGTTAACCAGGGTAATCGGTTCAGCATCAGGGACTTGACGCGGATCAGCCGAATAGAGTCGATCAACATCGGTTAATAAGAATAACCAATCGGCTTCGATTAAACTCGCCACCATTGCAGAAAGGGTATCGTTATCGCCAAACTTGAGTTCCTCGACAGCAACGGTATCATTTTCATTAACTACAGGAATGACGCCAAGCTGCAACAGTTCTCGAAATGTCTCGTAAGCATTAACGTAGCAACTGCGCTGTACCAAGTCTTGGCGGCTTAACAAAATTTGCGCGATCGCTTGCTCAAGACTGGAAAATAAATCATCATAGACTCGCATTAACCGTCCCTGACCCACAGCCGCGACAGCTTGCTTGAGGGCGAGGGTTTGAGGACGAGTCTTTAATCCCAATCGTCCACACCCAACTCCCACGGCGCCGGAGGTGACTAAGACTACACCATACCCAGAGGAACGCAACCTTGTCAGCGTTTCCACTAGTCTCGCAATCGTTGAAAGCGCAAGCTGACCCGTTTCTGGATGAGTCAGACTCGATGTACCCACTTTGACAACAATTGTTTCAGTCATTTGTCATTTGTCATTTGTCATTTGTCATTCGTCATTCGTCATTTGTCATTCGTCATACTCGCTTTTGCGAGAAGTCATATCTTCCCCATCTTCCAGACGTTCCACCGGAACGTCTCTACATGGCTTCCCCTCTCAACACAATAGAGCGCTACGTCCTCAACTAAGGGATATAGCGCTCGCTATGGAATTATAACAGGTGTTTTATTATGGTTAGGGTCTTTATAGCGGCTGACCCCATTTGAACTATTATCAGAATCTCATGATTTTCTGACTGCCTGCTTTTTCATAATCTTTTCTTTATATTTCAGTTTGTCTTGATTTATCATCTTTTGTAAACTTATGTTGCTTGCTGGGCAGTGATACGCCAAGAATTTGAGTGATCCAGACTTCAAAATCGCGAATGGGAGAAGAATAGGCAGTCTGAGTGGGATCTATCATTGGTTCGACGAGAATGGTAAACATACCGAGTCTGTTTCCAGCTAAGACATCTGTAAACAAGCGATCGCCAACCATCGCCACCTGTTCCACAGGCAAATTCATCGCGGCGGCGGCTTGTTTTAATTTACGTCGGGATGGTTTACCCGCACCGTGGAGATAAGGCAGATTCAGGGAGTTAGCAATCCCACCAATCCTTGTCTCACTCAGATTATTACTCACCAGCCACAGGGAGGCGATGGGTCTAATGTCTTCAACCCACGCCCTAAGTTCGTCTGAGGCTTGGGAGGCTTTCAGAGGAACCAAGGTTTCGTCTACATCCAGCACTAATCCTTTAAGCTTATAGTGTTGCAGGATATCTCGGGTTAACCCCACAATGGGAGCCTCCAGAACTAAGTCAGGTTCCAAGTTTGATACCCAAGCCATCTTTTCTAAGTTTGATACCCAAGACATAAGCCGTGATTTGTCCTCAGCCAATAACTTTATTCCCACCGAATGGTTGTAGCAGCGCTCCTGCTTCATCTAGCGTAGCAGTCTTCGCGATCGCAGCCTAGAACTAAAGTTCTGGCTTAAAGCTCAAACCCGTTAAAACGGGTTCAAAA
>NZ_JBKHHI010000597.1:0-2791 GCF_046539235.1 Coleofasciculus sp. | reverse complement strand
GACAAAACAATACGCCTGTGGGACACAGCAGGCAACCCCATTGGTCAACCCTTTCAAGGTCATCAGGGTAGGGTCACCTCAGTGGCATTTAGCCGGGATGGTCAAACCATTGTCAGTGGCAGTGCTGACAAAACAATACGTCTGTGGGACACAGCAGGCAACCCCATTGGTCAACCCTTTCAAGGACATCAGGATTGGGTCAACTCAGTGGCATTTAGCCCGGATGGTCAAACCATTGTCAGTGGCAGTTTTGACCGTACAATACGCCTGTGGCGCGGTGGCAATTGGCAGGATTGGCTCAAGGTGGCGTGCAATAATTTAATCAATCATCCCATCTTCGTCGCTCCGGCAACTTTGCTTGACGAGGACTCAGAAAAGTTTAACTGGGCTAAAGATGCTCGCTCTACCTGTCAAACCTCAGTCTGGAACAAAACTGAAAATGCCCAATTTCTGGTCAACCAAGGTCGAGCCATGGCACGAGAGGGGGATATGGATGCTGCTAATGCCAAATTCCAACAAGCCCAAAAATTGTCTGCCAAAATCAATCTTCCCACTTCAGAACAAGTTGCAGGATGGGCGGCTGAGGGTTGGTTGAATCAGGGTAAGAAGCAAGTAGAAGAGGGTAACGTCCAGGAAGCTCTGGCTGCTTATGATAAAGCACAACGGATCGATCCAACTTGGCAAATTTCTGCTGAATCTTGGAATACCCTCTGTTGGTTCGGCAGTCTGCACAAAGAGGTGGCTACAGTTATGGATGCTTGTGAAAAGGCTGTAGCACTTGCGCCTGAAAATGGAAACTTTCGGAATAGTCGCGGCATTGCCAGGGCGCTGACGGGGGACAACCAAGGAGCGATTGAGGATTTTCAGGCATCTATAGAGTGGGCTGATTCGCAGATTTATGAGGAGCAGATAAAACAACGGCAAGGCTGGATTGATGCCCTCAAGGCAGGGAAGAATCCTTTCACGCCGGAGGAGCTTGAAAATTTGTTAAGGTAAGAACCTGGACATAAATTATTGCCGCTGTACTAAGCCATAAATAAGGTGTAACAGTTAATTTTGGGAATTAGAATGACATTAAGAAACGCTACGATAATTTGCAATTAGAGAGGACTAGAACTATATGAGCATTATCATCACTGACGAAATACTGACAGCAACCCGAATGACTGAAGCTGAAATGAGGCAAGAAATCGCGATCATGCTGTTTCAGAAGGAAAAGTTCACCCTTGCCCAAGCCAGTCGATTTGCTGGGATGCATCGCATTGCCTTTCAACACCTTCTCGCTAGTCGGCAAATCCCAGTGCATTACAGTGCAGAGGATTTTGAACAAGATATCCATAACTTACGGGAGATGGGCAGACTTTGATTATTGTTAGCGATACATCACCGATCAATAATCTTGCCGCGATCAATCAATTACATCTGCTACAACAACTTTATGAGATAGTCCTTATTCCCGGAGCTGTCTATCGAGAACTGACTGATCCCAATTTTCCGGTAGCAGGTGCAACTGAAGTACAATCCTTTGACTGGATTAAAACAGCTTCAATCAATGACCGTATAGTAGTTGAAGCACTCAGTAATGAACTAGATATTGGAGAGGCTGAAGCAATTGCTTTAGCACTGGAACTTAGAGCCGATCAAGTATTAATTGATGAACGTCGTGGTCGCCTGGTGGCTGCTCGATTAAATCTTAACTATACAGGAATTTTGGGTATCTTAGTTGAAGCCAAACAACAAGGACTCATCTCTACCGTGAAACCTTTACTGGATGCTCTCATAAACCAAGCTGGGTTTTGGGTTGACGCACACTTATATAACAAAGTTTTACAGCTTGTTGACGAACAATAGCATATTTTGCTACCCATCTAAAGCGGGACATTGAGACGAGGGAAGGGAACAGATAGTTCTCTAGCACTGTCCTGGTTTGAGTTGGTCGCCAAAAAGTTGATGTAAACTTTAAAGGTCGTGTTTCTCTATTGGTAACTACATCCACCCGCCTGATTAAATTTCTTACTCTAACGTTATGCGCTCTACCCTAAAGACGCCAACCTCGTCTCACGCTTGGCAGGATTTGCCCCTGGCTCAAGCGCCAGACTCTCTACAACTGGATAACATTAAAACCCAGTTGGACTTAATCTTGCTGGCGCTGGAAGCCTTGGCGGGGATTGGTTCGGAAGCAATGCTGCAAGCGGCGGCTGACTTAAATTTAGAGTCAGTGGTGTCCGATCGCGTCGGGTTATGGCGTCTGCGTCAGTCTAACCCTCAGCGCAAAAGTTCCGGGGGGCGCAAAAAACTGGATGTGGAAGAAGCGCGATCGCTGGTTTTGATTATTTGCCATTTAGCCAAACAGCATCAGGAACTCATCCGTCGGGCTGTAGCCCTGTTGGAACAAATGACCGAACAAAATAGTGAACCCCATCGGACTGCTTTGTTAGGCGATTATCTCGATACATTTATTAACACCTATCAGGAACGGATGGAGCAAGGAGACAATGTATCTATCGATTTACTCAATCAACTGGCATTCAAATTACTCATTGATTTACTCTTCTATAGTGATACCCACGGTCATCGGCGTCTCTGGTTAGCTTTATTAGGTTCAGCATCTGTGTAGGGGCGGGTTTTACTACCATCATTTCCTTTGCACCTGGATGTAACTAAACCCGCCCTGACTAAGTGCGAAAATTTTGTGTCAAATGACTAATGACAAATGACCAATGACTATGCCCTTATCTAGCTCAGTTCTACGCCGCTATACGCCACCCACCTGCACTCTGGAAATTGTGGC
>NZ_JBKHHI010000596.1:0-2806 GCF_046539235.1 Coleofasciculus sp. | reverse complement strand
AGCTCCCTGTTCTCTTCACGTTTGTGCGGGCAAATAAACCGTAAATAAACTACCTTTGCCTAACTCACTCTCGACTTCAATCCTACCCTGATGAGCTTCTACAATCCGACGAGACAAGTATAATCCCAAACCACTCCCCGATCGCTTATGCTTTCCTTGGCGAAATCGCTTGAAAAGAGTGGCAAGATCTTCTGGACGAATACCTGATCCCGTATCTTGAATAGAAATTGCTACCAAAGGGGGTTGACCATCTGCCGAGTTTATGGAGTCCGATTCTAAACCTAAATCAACATCGACCGATCCTTGTTCTGTAAACTTGACTGCATTGCCGATAAGATTAGTGAATACGCGGCGGAGTTCGAGGCGATCGCCCATCACCAGACAATCGTCTGAATTAGATGAAATAGCGCACTCCCCTACATTCAGCCTTAAAGCTAATCCCTTTTCCTGGGCTAAGGGAGTTAGTTCTTGAACGACTTCCTCAATCATTTCCTGAGGATTTATCGAAACAAACGTTAACTCTTTAGACCCAGCATCGTGGCGATACACTTCTAACACCGTATTCACCATCTGGACTAAATGTTGGTTGCTTTGTTGGATAGAAACGACAGCTTCCACGGCTGAATCAGGAAGCTGTCCAAAGCTTCCCCGTTTCAATAAACTCAGCATCCGATCAGCGGCGACTAAGGGGGTTCGCAAATCGTGGGTGAGACGAGAGACGAAATCCTCTCGCTGACGCGCCAGTCGCACTTGTTCATCAATACTATGCTTAAGTCGCAGTAGCGATCGCACTCGCGCTAATAACTCGCCCACATCCACAGGTTTGCGAATAAAATCATCCGCCCCCGCATCGAGTCCTTCAATCGCACTCGATTGTTCATAAGCGGTGATCAGCAAAATTGGCATAAAGGGCAAACTGCTATTTTCGCGAATCCGCCGAGTCACCTCATAGCCATCCATTTGTGGCATCATTACATCTAGCAAGATTAAATCAGGAGGTGATTTTTCAACTACTGCTAATGCGGAATATCCATCTTCAACTAAACTGAGTTCATAGCCTTCACTTTCTAATATGGTTTGCATTAGGAATAAATTGTCTGGCGCATCATCAACTGCCAGAATCCGGTCTATTTTTGGCTCAGGTAGATTCATCTTTCATCTAGTTATACTTGAAAAGCATCGTAACTCCAAAACATTTTAAAAGATTTAATTATAAGCAGGTACTTTAATTTCTGTCAACTTCCCCCCATAAGAAATATAACGCGGCAATTCCACACGAAAAATTGACCCTTCTCCCACTTGACTTTCTACCGTAATCTTGCCCTGCATCAATTCAACTAAGGATTTGGTCATTGCTAATCCTAGCCCTGTACCGGGGTATTGGCGGGTTATGGTCTGATCAACTTGGCGGAAGACTTCAAAAATATAGTCTAATTCGGCTTGAGACAGACCAATTCCCGTATCCTCAACCTCAATGACCAGTCGTTGCGATTCAACCTCGTATAAATTGACCCAGATCGACCCGGATTTGGTAAATTTAACCGCATTCATGAGCAGGTGTTTTAAGACCTTGTGCAAACGAGAGCGATCGTTAATAACTGATGTATTTTTGAGTTTGATTGTTACCGATAAATCTAACCCTTTCTGGAGTGCCAATGGACGAACATCATTAACAGTGGAATTGACCACTTGATCGATATTAAATTCTTCAGCCTTAATTGCCAAAGTCCCGGCTTCAATTTGGGCAAAATCTAAGACTTCACTTAAGAGTGATAACAGATGTTTACCATTTTTTAAGATACATTGTACCATCTTTAATTGTGAGGATGTCAGTGATCCATGGCGTTGGAGTAGGAGCATTTGAGCAAAGCCGATAATCACATTCATCGGCGTCCGCAATTCATGGGATGTCGTAGCTAAAAACTGCGATTTAAGTTTAGAGAGTTCTTTTAATTTTAAATTTTGACGTTGAATTTGTTGCCGTTGTTGGGCTAATTCTTGATTTTGCCGGACTAGCTGTTCATTCGTCTGGCGCAACTGCTGATCAGCCAGTTCCACCTGCTGTTCCGCTTGGTAGATGCGAATTGCGTTTTGCAAAATCCGTCCTAAACTGGCTGGTGAAACCTTATCTTTTGCTAGGTAATCTGACGCCCCAGCTTTCATCAGCGCCACAGCAACTTGCTCATTACCGTGAGCGGTGATTACCACCAAGGGAATCTTGACGCCAGCCTTTCGCAAATCCTGCACCAGGCTTAATCCATCTTTGTCGGGGAGGCAGTAATCTAGAAAGACACAGTCAAATGTCTCACGGTCAATGAGAGCGATCGCGCTATTATAGTCACAGGCTTCAACATAATTGATTGACAAGCCCGTGGCATCCAGAGCCTGACGCACAGCTAAGCGATCGAAGTCCTGATCATCAACGAGCAGAATATTGAGCATTTCTTTCATCAACGAGCAGAATTCAAGGATTTCTTCATCATCAACGTCAGCACTAAGCTAACTGTTGTGTCCCAGATAGAATGGCAACTGGTGCGTCAAGGTTATTGACCTAACGCACAACTGACTTAATGGAGGTTGCAGCTTATTCTGGGAAGTGAGTTTGCCTAAGCTGGCATTGAATATAGTTCAACCTTTGTCTTAGATTGTACGCTGATGGCTATGATTTTCGTCTCAGTCCATAGGCATAATCACTGGAAAGTCTCTTGGCTGCCAAATGTTTGGCTCAACTGAAACGGCTTGATACTATTGATAGATGTACATCTGCCACGGATCTGCCATAGTGTTGATTATCTTTATTGCCGCG
>NZ_JBKHHI010000595.1:0-2834 GCF_046539235.1 Coleofasciculus sp. | reverse complement strand
ACAATCAAGGGGATCGTTCCCGCGACTGTGGCTGCCGCGATCGGACCATGAGGAATCTCAAATACAGAAGTTCCGCCAATTTGAGCCACTGCCACTGGAATGGTTTTCATTTCATCTTGCGTAATAAAGGTTAAGGCAAAGATAAACTCATTCCAAGCAAAGATAAACGTTAGGATTCCCGTCGTTACCAAGGCGGGAATTGTCATCGGCAGAACAATTTTCAGCAGCATTTGCACGATATTATATCCATCAACCTGGGCAGAATCTTCTAAATCCTTGGGAAGCTGTTGAAAGAAACTTCGCAACACCAAAATTGTCAGTGGTAAGTTGATCCCGGTATAGGGAACAATCAGCGAGATGTAGTTATTCCCTAACCCTAACAGTTTCACTACCTCTAGCAGTCCCAGAAACAGTAGCACGTAAGGGAAGAGACTGACGATGAGGACGCAGGCTAAAACAATTCGCTCTCCGGGAATTCGTAACCGTGCTAAGGCATAAGCCGCAGGCGCTCCAGCGACTAAACACAATAATGTGGAGGTTAATGAAACAAAGGCACTATTGAAGATATAACGCCAAAAGGGATAACGGTCAAATATCTGAGAATAATGAGTCCAGGTGAGTTGATCCGGTGCAGGGAAGTAAACATTAGGAATTGTCGAAATCGCTTCATTCACCTTGAAGGAGGTAAGCACTTGCCAAAGGGCTGGTGCGAGGCAAAAGATCAAGGTTAATACAACCCCAACCCAGAGCATAATTTGCTTTGTATTAATTTTCGACTTTTTGGGTGACGATGATTCTTGAGCGATTGCCATGGTTAATCTATTGGTCTCCTAAAACATTAAGCCGGGTTTTTGATAGCAAAAAGCCAACAATCGCCACGGCGATAATTAGCAAAAGAAAGGTTACGACGACCAAAGCCGCACCGTAACCAAAATCCAGATAGCTTCTCACTGTGTCGTAAATATAGAGTGAGATCATTTCCGTAGCATTGGCTGGACCCCCTCCCGTCATCACCAGCACTAGGTCAAAAATCCCAAAGGCTTGAGCAAATCGGAACAAGAGGGCAATCAAAATTTGTGGTGTCAGCAGAGGTAATGTAATTTGCACAAAACTTTGTACCGGAGACGCCCCGTCAATCGCATGGGCTTCATACAGATCCTCAGAAATTGATTGCAATCCTGCCAGCAGAATAATCGCAAAAAAGGGCGTTGTTTTCCAGACATCAGCCGCAATTAATGCGATCATTGCCGGAATGGGTTCACCTAACCAGGTAATTGGTTCAGCCGCGGGCAAGAATCGCAAAATATCATTAGCAACGCCAAACTGATCATTAAAAATCCACGCCCATGCTAGCCCCATGACTGCTGTTGGTAAAGCCCAAGGAATCAGGGCGGCGGTGCGAACTAAACCTCGCCCAAAAAAGCCTCGATTCAGCACCAAGGCAATTCCCATTCCCAATACCAATTCAATCAGAATCGAGGACAGGGTAAAGACTGTTGTTTGCCAGATGCTTTGCCAAAAGCGCCCATCACCCACTAGCCGTGCATAATTGTCTAAGCCAGTAAACTCTGCCTGCAATTCAGTCCCTAGATTTTGACTGAATAAACTTAACCAAAACGCCCGTCCAATGGGATAGGCAAACACCATTACTAAGATTAGGATTGCTAGTAGGGTGAGTAACCAACCCGTCCGTATCTCTTTTTGCCGAATTGAACTTTGTTTCATAGTGACTTTATTTACTCGCAACAAGCAGTTAGATTGGCGGCTTCACATTAATCTCCCAAGAGTCTACGAGTCTCTTGGGCTGCCCTGTTCATCGCTTGTTCTGGAGTCATGGTTTTGGTAATCGCCGCACTGAGATAGCGCTGTAAAATATCTGAGGTTTGAGCATATTGGGCGATGGGTGGACGGAGAACAGCCTTTTCCAGAACTTCTAGTAATTGGGGAAAGTAACTATATTTAGCCACCAGTTCGGAATCGGTATAGAGTGATTTTAGAGCGGGGGCATAGCCTGTTGCTAGGCTGAAGCGTTTTTGTACATCCGGACGGTTGAAGAATTCAATCACCTTCCAGGCTTCGTCGGGATGTTTGGTCAATTTAGAAATACCCAGTCCCCATCCCCCTTGGCAAGCACCACTGCTATGACTTGGTTGATGTACCATCGGCTTTATCGCAAATTCACCAGCAATATCAGACTCCTCTGGCTGGGATGCCAAATCATAAACGTAGGGCCAGTTGCGTAAGAAAACCGTCTTACCATTCTGAAACAAGAGGCGGGTTTCTTCTTCGGTATAAGTGGTGACGCCGGGGGGAGAAATGCCTTCTTCTATAGTATTGAGTAAAAAATTGACGGCTTCGATTGCCTCGGGTTGATCAAGTCCAACTGCCAACGTGTCTGGATTCACCCAAAAGCCACCAAATCCTTCCAGGATTTCTATAAACATGGCAGATAAGCCTTCATACTGCTTCCCTTGCCAGATATAACCCCATTCAACTCCTGTTTGTTGTTGCAGGGCTTGGGAAATTTGCATGAGTTCGTTAAAGGTTTCGGGAGGTTCGTATCCACCTTGCTCTAATAAATCAGTACGGTAGTATAGCATACCGCCGTCGGAACGGAAGGGCATCCGATACAATTCACCGTTGTAGCGCCCACCATTAACATCCCCTTGCAGAAACTTTGATAATTCATCTTCAGTAATTCTGTCAGATAAGGGCATTAACCATCCGGCGGCGGCAAATTTGGATACCCACACAATGTCTAGGTAAACCAAGTCGAAAGGTGAGTCACCCAGCAAAAAGGCTGAACTATAGAGGTCTTCAACCGCGTCAGTTGC
>NZ_JBKHHI010000594.1:0-2918 GCF_046539235.1 Coleofasciculus sp. | reverse complement strand
TAATTGGTAGATATGAGTAGATGTGCTGAGGGATTAGGATACAGTTGTTAACCCCAATTGTGTGGGAAGTCGTCGGCGTGGATTGATGTGGGATGCGACAAAGCGCCAGATTCGGGTCAGTTTACCCAGTTTCCAGGGACTTGAGCGAGGGCGAGATGAGGGATGGGGACGCAAGGTGATAATCAGGAAAGACTGATTCTATTTTCTCCAATGTGTTCCACTAGACACAACCGTGATTTTGCGGAAGTCTATCTTGAGTTCGCCTAGATTTGTTCAGGATTTAATTAAGTCAAGATTATTTAACTTGCCAGTTAGTCACATTGTTGTCAAGGAGGATTAATGTTCAACGCCGTTTCCAGAAAGGGCTTAAAAATAAGACAGCAAACAAGTTCCGAGATAGTGCCAGGAACAATCGCTCGATATCGGGGCAGTATTGATCGTCTTAAGGAGTTCTTATTGATTCACGAAATTAACCCAGAATATACGGCGCTCAAAAATGCTGATGGCAGTCCACAGAGAGAACATGATATGGTCAAAGCAGAAGTTCTCAAACCGGAAAATGGTTACTGTGATTACTGTCTGTTTTGGGTGGAAAAGAAGCAGTTAACTCCTCTGAACGAAAAGGAGTATAGAGAGATTTTGGCACACCTTATTTAGACGCCTGATTATGAATCCGTTGTCATTTGTCAGAGAACAGACAATTAAAGTTCATCAGCCAGACTATTTTCCTTTAATCCTGTCATAGTTCTCGACAAACCATTGATAGGTCAATTCTAAACCTTTCTTTAACGAAGTTTTGGGCTGCCAACCAGCGGCATTAATTTTCGAGGTATCTAAGAGTTTACGTGGTGTGCCATCGGGTTTAGATGAATCGAATTTCAACTCACCCTCATAGCCAACCACCGCTTTAATTAACAGCGCCAAGTCTTTAATCGAAACCTCTTCTCCTGTCCCCACATTCACGAACTGGATATCGTCATAGTGATTGATCAGGAAAATTAAGGCATCAGCTAAGTCATCCACGTATAAAAACTCCCGCAGCGGCGAACCCGTTCCCCAAATTTCTACAGCCTCAGCATTGTTAATTTTAGCTTCATGGGTTTTTCGCAACAGGGCGGGGAGAACGTGAGAATTGGCTAAATCGAAATTATCATTTGGACCATAGAGATTCGTGGGCATAGCGGAGATGAAATTCACCCCATATTGCCGACAATAATTTTCGCAAAGTTTGAGTCCGGCAATTTTGGCGATCGCATAAGGTTCATTTGTCGGTTCTAGATACCCCGTGAGCAGATGTTCTTCCTGCATCGGCTGGGGACATAATTTGGGATAGATACAGGATGAGCCGAGAAATAACAACTTTTCTACGCCAGACAAATAGGCGCTATGAATAATATTTGACTCAATCATTAAGTTGTCATAGAGAAACTCAGCCCGGTAGGTGTTGTTAGCATTAATTCCCCCCACTTTTGCCGCTGCGATAAACACGTATTCTGGGCGTTCAGCGGCAAATAAATCTTCTACGGCTTGCTGGCGTCTTAAATCCACCTCTTGGCTGGTTTTGAGGATAAGATTAGTATAACCGTCATCGCGTAAACGTCTAACAATGGCGCTACCCACTAAGCCACGATGACCGGCTACATAAATTTTTGAGTCCTTGTTCATGGTCATATTAGATAGTTGAAAACACTGAACAATCTATAATTACAGGGCGGATAATATTGATATAGTATTGGTTACCGTCTTCTCTGAGTAACTCGCGTCCGCCCTTAGGAATGCATACTTTTGACGTGGGATCAATCAACAGGTGCGTGAGCAGCGGAATGTTCGTAAGTATTTTCTTTGTGTTTGTCAAACAGTTGGGGACCTTCACCATTCAATGATGACTCGCCGAAGGTTCGCAAATCAGCTTCTACCATCAGGGCGACTAACTGTTCAAACGATAAAGACGGTTGCCAATTTAGCTTTTGCTTAGCTTTTGTCGGATCACCAATGAGTAATTCCACTTCCGCAGGACGTAGATAACGTGGATCAAACTCTACATAATCTTGCCAATTCTTACCGACACAGTTAAAGGCAATATCCAAAAATTCGCGAATTGAGTGAGTTTCACCTGTGGCGACGACGTAATCGTCGGGTTCGTCTTGTTGCAGCATCAGCCACATGGCTTGAACATAGTCTTTAGCATAGCCCCAGTCTCGCTTGGCGTCTAGATTGCCCAGATAGAGCTTTTTCTGCTGTCCACAGAGAATCCGGGCGATCGCACGAGTAATCTTACGGGTGACAAAGGTTTCTCCCCGACGCGGCGATTCATGGTTAAACAAGATACCATTGCAGGCAAATATCTCGTAAGACTCGCGATAATTCACCGTTTGCCAATGGGCATACACCTTAGCACAAGCATAAGGACTACGGGGATAAAATGGAGTGGTTTCCTTTTGGGGAACTTCCTGGACTTTACCAAACATTTCCGACGAACCCGCCTGATAGAAGCGCACATCAATACCTGTGCGATTTCGATAATCCCGAATCGCTTCCAACAGGCGCAGGGTTCCCATTCCTACCGCATCCACCGTATATTCGGGACAGTCAAAACTGACGCGAACGTGAGATTGAGCGCCCAAATTGTAAATTTCTTTGGGTCTAACCTCTTCGAGAATGCGGCGCAAGGTAACGCCATCGGTCAAGTCGCCGTAGTGCAGAAATAATCGGGCAACTTGATTATGAGGATCAACGTAGATATGGTCGATGCGATCGGTGTTAAAGGTGGAAGTCCGCCGGACAATTCCGTGAACTTCGTAGCCTTTCTCCAATAATAACTCACTTAAGTAGGAACCGTCTTGACCAGTTATACCTGTAATCAGCGCTCGTTTGGGTTGCGTCATCCTTGAATCGTCCTGTGATGCGTATGGGCAACA
>NZ_JBKHHI010000593.1:0-2927 GCF_046539235.1 Coleofasciculus sp. | reverse complement strand
TACAGGTCTGGTTGTAGAAACCCAGACCTCAACGAAGTAGGTCTGGGTAGTTCATTCAAGGTTAAGTCTTTAACTCCAGAGTCAGGTAGAACATGAGGCAAATGTATTGATATAATAGCCTAAAGATTATCGTTGAGAGCTACTCGCGGGTGTAGTTCAGTGGTAGAACGTCAGCTTCCCAAGCTGGATGTCGTGGGTTCGAGTCCCATCACCCGCTCTACTGGCTCGGCACAGCTAAAATTGTGGATTAGATGTGACCATTGAATCGGGCGCAAGTCTTTGCGCCCCTACAGTTTCGGGGCTAATGGTTAATTCATCCAATAAGGTGTGTCACGCCACTACAGTGACTAGTAGAACGCTTCCCTCGCCCAAGTTGGGTGGTTTGGGAGGAAGATGGGAAGTATTGTAAAGTTTCAATAACAATATAGTCAGATATAGTCATGTTTTGTAATATATAAACATGAAACTATCAGACTATGCCAAAAAAGCAGGAATCAGTTATCGAACTGCCTGGAGGTGGTGGAAACAAGGAAATTTGACAGGTCATCAATTGCCGTCTGGTACGATTATCATAACTTCTAGCATAACTTCGGGGGCGATTGAGGACAACTTGAAACCTGACTTGATAGCTTGTATTTATGCAAGAGTTTCCAGCGCCCAAAACAAAGATGATCTGGAGCGACAAGCAGAGCGGTTAAAAGATTATGCAATTGCCCGAGGCTACAAAATTCATAAAATTGTCAAAGAGATTGGAAGTGGTTTAAATGACAATCGTAAACAATTGGCAAAAATTCTAGTAGATCCAAACTACAATATTTTGATTGTAGAACATAAAGATCGTCTCGCTAGATTTGGAACGAATTATATAGAGATTCTGCTCAAAGAATTAAATAAAAAAGTTGAAATTGTCAATCAAAGTGAGGATAAAACAGATGAATTAATGGAAGACTTAATTGCCATTATTACTTCCTTTTGCTCGCGGATGTACGGATTAAGAAGGTCGAAACGAAAAACCGAAAAGATTATAGCCGAGTTAAAATCTCACGGACAATAATGCTACTAGCCCAAAGACATAAGTAGGTGGGGACAATTAAAGTTAACGGTGGGGAACTCGCTTTCGCGAGAAGCAAGCTACGTCATTCGTCATTTGTAAGGGTTTGAGAGTCGATATCGGGAACGCTTTGGAGAGTTGCCTGAGTAAATTGGCTTAACTCCCCATTTCCTTTATCTCACCTATCTCCTGGTTGGGAAATTCAGTTCAATAAAGATTTCCAGTCTTTTTTCAAACAGTGCAGCACCTCAGGCTCAAAGAGGACGACTTTTTGGTTGTCGGGAAACTTCCCTTGGCACAAGCGTACTGCAATTTGTCCTAAGCTTTCACTGAACAGAATCTGCTTAAATAACAGATTATCGGTTTTCTCGATCAGATGAACCGCTGTAGCCAATTCCCCTTCTAAATCAAAACCAACATTCAGTTTGATGTGATGGATTTCGTGAATGCAGCGGAACATCAGGTTAATGTCTGAACCCAAAAGATCAGAGTTGTTGAACTGAGTGGTAATCATTAGTTTTCCTTGGTTGTAATCCCTATAGATATGCTCTAAACTCAGTTCTTTTCCTTTCATATAAGGGAAAAAATCAACATACTGAAACTCGATACCCTGGAGTTCTACCTGTGCTATATCCACGATAAATTGACGGAAGCCTTTCACGACGGAAGGCGATAGATCATAGGCTGGAGTATTAATGTAATACCGAGCAATGTCTTCAAGATTCATGTGTTTTTGTTAGATGCAACCAACTGACAATCGAAATCGCCAGACAACCTAATCATTGACCTGGCTTGCTGAGGGTAGTCCCTCACAGAATTCACCCAATTCAATTTTGGGAGATCTCAGCCCAAAAAACATCCACAGAACTACGGAAATTTTTGGGTAAAATTCCCGAAAAGTTCGCGTGGATTCACTGATGGAAGTGTATTTGCAAAGCAAATATCAAATATGCTAGACAAACCACATAGATTATGGTATATTGCTTGTCTTATATCAACAAGGTATTGGTTCAACCTAAGCCAATATCGAGAAGCATCATGATCACGAATCCTACGATAATCCCAATTGTGGCTTCGTGTTCGCGACCTTGACGATGGGATTCGGGGATAATTTCATCGCTAATCACAAACAGCATCGCACCCGCGGCAAATGCCATTCCCCAGGGTAAAAGCGGTTGTGCGATCGCCACCACACCTGCACCCAGTAAACCCCCCACAGGTTCGACTAAACCTGTCAGCAACGAAACCCCCACAGCATAAAAGCTTGAGTAGCCTTCAGCTAACAACGAAACCGCGACAACCAAACCCTCTGGAATATTCTGCAATCCAATCCCGATCGCCAAAGCAATTCCCTGCGCCTGATTTCCTGCACCAAAGTTAACCCCAACCGCCAAGCCTTCGGGAAAGTTATGAATCGTAATCGCTAAAACAAATAACCAAATGCGTCTGAGATGTTGAGAATTTACCCCTTCTGGACCCTTATGAAAATGTTCGTGTGGCAGATACTTATTACTTAACCCTAAAAACGCCGTTCCCAGAAGCACACCCACACTCATAATTAACGCCGCATTCATCTGGGAAGCGCCTTGAGAAATCGCCGCATCTTTACCCGGTACAATTAACGAAAACGAGGTTGCAGCTAGCATTACCCCACCCCCGAATCCTAACGCGATCGCTTGTAATCGTTGGCTTAAGCGAATGGGTAAAAATACGGGTAACGCACCGACAAAGGTTGCTAGTCCCGCCAGTAAACTGGCAATAAAACCCGCAAGAATTGGATTCATAAGTTATTTGTCATTCGTCATTCGTCATTCGTCTTATGTCATAAGCTGTAATGCATTTAAATTGGGTATTAGTAGCGAGCAAGATGCAAAGC
>NZ_JBKHHI010000592.1:0-2951 GCF_046539235.1 Coleofasciculus sp. | reverse complement strand
AATAAGGCTTCTGTCCATTCCACCACCGCCCCATAAGTATCCCCGGTATGTCCTCCCAACTGGCGGTAAAACCAGAAGCCGGTCAAAAGCGCGATCGCACATCCTCCTCCGGCGCTAATTACGGCTAACTCCCAATTACCCTCTCTCACGATTAGGGGTAATCCACATACCCCTAGGAGTAAAAATGCCCCCCACAGACTATCAATCGGCACCCGAATCCCTTGTTGATGAAATGCGCCTTTCCCTGTGGGTTTGAGGTACGGATAAATCGAAATTGCCACCACTTGTCCCCAGCGCCCCCATCCGGCTACAGTAATTAATGCCAACCAGCGATGAGTCTCAATATCCGTAAGCGCCGCCATTTTTAGTAAAAGTAGCGCGATCGCCGCCATCGCCCCAAACGCCCCGGTCACGCTATCTGCCATCACCTCCAGCCGTCGCTTCGGATCTTGTACACCTAAGCCATCTGCCGTATCCATCACGCCATCTAGATGTAATCCTCCGGTTAGTGCTACCCAACTCACCACGATAATCCCACTCCGGGTCAAGTTTGGCATCCCCCAGTGTTGCAATACGGCGTCTAGCGCGGCTAAGATAACGCCAATGAATAACCCAACCCCAGGTGCCCAACGGGCAATACGCTCAAAGTCTAATCCCCAACTCATGGGAATGGGGATACAAGTATAAAAGGTGATAGCACCCAACCAAGACTGCCAGGACTTTTGCACCGCTTGCCACATCGATTGCACTCTAAACCACTTCATGGAGAATAATCTAATCTAGAGGGACACAGGTGCAGGTAAGCCCGGAAGCACGGCGATACAGGTGTCACAGAGATATTGAGTGGCTCAGGATTTGGGTTCATAGTTCACTACACAGAAATTTACGTATATTGTCCGATGAATAGCGGGTGAATATTGGGATAGTATGGTTTAGTAACCCTACTGTAATACCCGTAACACTCAAGTATTTCAGATCATAATCCACCGGCACGAGCCCGTGGATGAATTTCTGATTCTTGATTGTCACAGCTTCTGACTTGCCTTTAGCTGGACAGTCGCTAAAATCGAAGCATTAGGTTTTTCAGTCGGGTTTTACACGAATGCCAATACTCTTTGCAAGGCAATATCAGCCCCTTATGCATCATAGGCTTTACCCATGAGTTATCATCAACCTCCACGCCGACTTCCCGCTCCTTGTATCATTGATACGGGCATTATTATCAATAAGCAGGACATGGGACGCCTACTCACTGATTTGGGTCGCGTCCGCTATATTCACACCATCGATAGCAACAAGCAAAGTGAGGGAGAAGGATATGTGCTGGAAGTCTTTGCCGATTCCCGCCGTTCTACCCTGATTGCGAATCAAGCTATCTACATCAATGTCCAGAGTTTTGATTACTTGCAACTGCATCAGACGCCGGAAAAGCAGGCTTATTTTGATTTAGTCCAAGATAACCGTCGGCTCAGGCTGATTCCCCTATCCAACCCTTTACATGAGCAATCGGTGGAAACCCTCAACGCCGAAGCCCTAGAAGCCATGGTCACCCAGGTACTCAATGCCCGGTGGGATGTACAAATTGATGATGAGGGAGAATGTCCGTTCTAAACCACAAATAAAATAGATGATCAGCCACAATAATCAAAGCATGATCATGAACCCTTAACCCCATTGGCTCAAACATACAATTCATTTTCCTTTCAATGTCAGGCATGGTGCAGCCAAACCAAGGCACGCGCCGGATTACTGCACAGTCCCCATGGTCTGATTGAAACGCCCCGGTTTATGCCCGTGGGTACTTTGGCAACGGTCAAAACTCTAACTCCTGCCCAGTTAGAAGCAGCACAAGCCCAAATTATTCTCGCCAATACCTATCATCTGCACTTACAACCCGGAGAAGCGATTGTCCAGCAAGCGGGAGGATTGCATCACTTCATGGGTTGGCATCGCCCAATTTTGACGGATTCGGGCGGCTTTCAAGTTTTTAGCTTAAGTAAATTGCGACAAATTAGCGAAGAGGGTGTGGTTTTTCGTTCGCCTCGGGATGGACGGTTAATTAATCTCACCCCAGAACGGTCTATTGCCATCCAAAATGCGCTAGGGGCGGACATTATTATGGCATTTGATGAATGTCCGCCCTATCCAGCGAGTCGGGCGGAGATTGAGGCGTCATTGGAGAGAACCGATCGCTGGCTGAAGCGCTGTATCAATGCTCACACTCGTGCGGATCAGCAAGCGCTGTTTGGTATCGTTCAGGGCGGTGTGTATCTGGATTTGCGTCGTCAGGCGGCTGAGTCGTTGGTGTCTTTGGATTTACCGGGGTATGCCATTGGTGGGGTGAGTGTAGGGGAACCGGTGGACTTGATCCATGACATCGTGGCGGCGACGGCACCGTATTTACCCGTTGATAAGCCACGTTATCTGATGGGGGTGGGAACTTATCGAGAAATGGCACGGGCGATCGCATCAGGTGTGGATTTATTTGATTGTGTGATTCCCACGCGCTTAGGGCGTCATGGGGCGGCGTTGGTTCAGGGGGAACGCTGGAATTTGAAAAATGCTCGGTTTCGTGAGGATTTTACGGCGTTGGATGCGACTTGTCCTTGTTATTGCTGTCAGAACTTTAGCCGCGCCTACCTGAGTCATCTGGTGCGATCGCGGGAAGTTTTGGGCTTTATGTTAATCTCCCTGCATAATGTGACGGAGTTGATTCGTTTTACCCAAGATATTCGAGAGGCGATTTTACGGGATACCTTTACCACAGATTTTGCCAGATGGCTAGAGGATGAGGTTGAGAGAAATAAAACGATTTGATTTAAGTAGGTGGACACAATTAAAGTTAACGGTTGAGATTAGGGAACTCTTAACAGGGAACTCAGAAGAAGGGCGGGTTTTGTTGAGTGGTTATCGGTAGATAGCAAAATTAAATGGCTAAACCCGCCCCTACA
>NZ_JBKHHI010000591.1:0-2955 GCF_046539235.1 Coleofasciculus sp. | reverse complement strand
AAGGTGGTTGGATGAGCGAAGAATCCTCCGCGCTTTTAGCCGGGGGAGTGTCAAATCCGGCTTGGCTGAATTCATAAATACAGCTTTCCTTAAATGAATTAGCCCTGCTACCATAAGCAGGATCTGTGCCTAAGTCATAAAACGTTGACACCAAAATCCGCTAACATGGCAAACGAGTGACTCAAACCTATTGATGGCTAAGACTGTGAAACGAGTAGGGGTAATCGGTGGTGGACAACTGGCTTGGATGATGGGAGGTGGGGCTAAATCATTGGGTTTGGATTTGGTGATTCAAACACCCCAGCCTACTGATCCAGCCGTTAGTGTTGCCTCCGATACCATCTTTGCCCCGATTGATGACGCCGCCGCGACGGCAAAGTTAGCTGCCCATTGTGATGTGATCACATTTGAGAATGAATTTATTAATTTGGATGCGTTGTTCCCCTTGGCAAACCAAGGTGTCTGTTTTCGCCCCCGCCTAGACGCCTTAGCCCCCCTACTCGATAAATATCACCAACGTTGCTATTTACGTGACATTGGTTTACCCCAACCTGCTTTTAACTTACTAGAGACACCCCTCAACCCTGATACACTGACATTTCCCCTGGTTCTCAAAGCGCGACGCCACGGCTATGATGGTCAAGGCACGTTTATTTTTAAGGATAGAGAGAGTTTCCAGGAACTCTGGCAAAAACTTGCCGATACACCTCTACTCGTCGAGGAATTTATACCCTTTGAACGAGAATTAGCTGTGATCGCGGCTCGTTCTGTAAGCGGTGAGGTAGTGGTTTACCCGGTTGTCGAAACCCAGCAGGAAAATCAAGTCTGCCGTCGGGTGATTATTCCCGCCCCGATTAGCCCAGAGACACAACAAGAGATTAACGCGATCGCACTTACCTTACTCAATAGTCTACAAGCCGTGGGCTTGTTTGGCATTGAACTCTTTCTCACCGCCAATAATCAAGTATATGTCAACGAAGTCTCCCCTCGTACCCACAATTCTGGGCATTTTAGTCTAGATGCTTGTGAAACTTCGCAGTTTGAAATGCATTTACGGGCAGTTGCCGGGTTACCCTTGACAAAACCAACGCTTAATTGTATAGGAGCCGTCATGGTTAATCTCTTGGGTTACGAATATTCCCAGAACGACTATCTCGAAAAACGGCAAAAACTCGCCAGCCAGCCGCAAACTTATGTGCATTGGTATGGGAAAAAACAATCGCGCCCTGGGCGCAAACTCGGTCATGTCACCGTTCTCCTGGATTTTAGCTCAGAGAAGAACCCCCAGGCGATCGCACAAACAATAGAAACCCTATGGTACGGTTAAAGTCTTGATTGTTGATTGTGTAGGGGCGGGTTTTACCGATAATACTATCCAACACAACCGATAATGTGAGTAAACCCGCCCCAGCCAAGGACATAAGACATAAGGCATAAGACATAAGACAAATCATTCTAATTGGGAAATTCCCTTTAAAACAAAGTCACTTTGAGCTTGAGCCATAATCTGAATCATCGCTTTAAAATCAGCATTTCGCTGGCGATACTTGGTAATTAAATCCTCTGACTGAACTCTAACACCTAACGTTTCTAGATAATCTACCTCAATGCGTTGAAGTTCCTGTTTATAGCGCTGCTTAAACGATTGCTCAATTTTCGCCTTATCCTGCTCGGGAAGAACGTTGAGGTGGATAACGACAGTACCTCGATGCTTCGTTTCAATCGCTTGAATAGAAACCGGAAAATTATCGTTTTCCTTCTCCAACTCTTGAAAAGCAACCAGAAAAGCCTGCCAATCAATCCCCTTGCGGAAAATCAACTCAACGGTTTCCAGGGTTTTTTGGAAAAGCTTTGTAAACTCACCCGGCTCAAATGTACCACTATGAGGACGGCGTTCTTGCAGTACATATCGTTTACTCTTAGGAGAATATCTGGATTTAAGATAAACATAGTCGCAGATAACTCCAGTCAAGTTAGTTGTACTATCAATATTCCAATCTTCTAAGCAAACTCCTGTAAATATGGCTCTCTCAAAGTTTGTACCTAACGCTTGAGTTCTAATCAATCGGGCTTCAGATAAATCAGCGCCGCTTAAAAGAGCATTTCTAAAATCTGCACCTGTAAAGTCAGCTTTTCTCAGATTGGCATCGGTCAAGTCGGCTTCCAGCAAATCCGTGCCAAAGAGGTTCGCCCCTTGAATGTTAGCGCCTCTCAGGTTAAACCCACTCAGATCCAATAAATTGAGGTTAGCACCCTCCAGCATGGGAGTAACATCAGGATGCTTCTCGCGCCAACTGTTCCAGTGGAATAACCCCAGTTTGACAAGATAGGAATGGGGTTCGCTGTACACCATCTGACCATAACCCCGAACATCATACATAATTTGCGATCGATGACACTCATCAGTTTAGCTTAGAGCGACAGCCCATGATTAGGCATGAACAGCAGACTGTTTGATGGCGCACGCCATGCGCCCCTGTAGAAGGTGGAGATACGGGACAGTAGACATCTAGAAATAAATCGTTAAAATAGGGGTACGGGTTCCACTGGGACGTTGGTGACTGCCAATAGTGTTTTTTGATCTTGTCTGTATGTAAAAGGGAATCGAGAGACCTTGTGGCAGTAGACCGGGCATGAACCCGGAAACTTAAAACGAGTGTCCACGATACCCACCTGGTTTTCCAGGTCATAAGCTGAGGCAAGACGGCGTTCCGGTGAACCTGCAATAATTCGCAAAAATTTCCCCCTGTCTTAGGTGACTGGGGGATTTTGCGCTTTGGCTTAAGTTGACACGGATGACGGCTCTTCGGTACTTGTGGTGGAAACCCTAGTTTTTAGGGAACTCTTAACAGGGAACTCTTAACAGGCAAAGCCTTATCCAGCAAGCCTTTGACCAAATTCAATTAATTTTCCTTATCACCATAACTCCCAGAGAGCCTACAAAATTAGCTCAAA
>NZ_JBKHHI010000590.1:0-2981 GCF_046539235.1 Coleofasciculus sp. | reverse complement strand
CCATCATCACAAATAGCTAAGCCCAAATGAGATAAAAATCCCTCGACCTGAGAACATAGTCCAGTTCTGTTCTCCAGGCGAGGGATAATCGTAATTTTGGATCAATTCCGCATTAGCTTCATTCCCATCAGAACCTTATCCTTAAGCGTTTTTTGCGACACGCAGGTAATTAAACAAAGTTGACCACAATCTAATGTCTGCTGGCGAATCTCTTTGGCTTTTTCCCCATACCAAATTTCTTTCGCACTCTGGTACTTCACATTACCAATGACTGGATAATCATTACAGAGTTTCACATTCCCATCTGTTTCAATCCAGAAATTGCGAAGTCCGACTCGACAGGGACGAACGGATTCAGGTGCTTTGTCTTCACGGAAGTGAGGTAAGAAAAGTCGCAGAACATCATCACCCGTCATAATGGGCGCACCCTTTTGCTTCATTTCAATCAGGCGCTCAATTACCTGGGCAAAGTTGTCATAGTCTTCGGCTTTGAGCCACAATTCATTATAGGTTTCTGGTGTCCAAAGATTAACGGGTTGGAAGTTAACAGCAGTAGCACCAATTTGTTGCGCCCATTCTACCAGTTCGGGCATTAAGCGGAAATTGAGGCGATTAAGTGTCGGTTTGACAATAATTGGAAAACTTATGCCTTGTTTTTCCTGTTCTTGGCGTAGATACTTAATGCCGTTAGAAAGCTTAGCAAATAAACCGGGATAACCACGTAGGTAATCATGGAGTTCCGCATTGGGAGCATCCACCGACATATTTACATTAAAGGGACGCGCTGCTACAGTTTTGGCAGCGTTTTCCTGGGTCATGCACGAACCATTTGTGGTTACACCGCAGTGGATACCATTGCTATTGGCGAATGCTAGTAAGTCGAGAAACCCTTTTTTGATATAAGGTTCACCACCACTAAAGTTTATGGAATACTCACCGACAAAGTCTTTTATGCTGAGGAGGGTGCGTTTCCACTCCTCAATCGTCATTTCCTCTTTGTTTTGAGGAAGTCGCCAATACTCACACTGGCGACATTTCGCATTACAACGTTCATTGATAATCCCGTAAAATGTAACCGGCTTTGTCCAATCTAATCCGGTTTGAATTCGCAGGGATTCGGCTACGGCATTCTCAGCATGTTTTACACCAAGTTTGGCAAGAGTTACAACATCCATAATGCACCTCGTCAGTATTATTGATTAACAAGCTTTATGCCAACAGCATCCAATTTACTTTTTCTTTAAATCTCATTCATGGGAAACAGGTTTCAAAGTATTCGCTACACAACTTCGGGCTAAATTAAGTCGCAGTTATCCAGCTTTTTCCATCTGGGTTACACAATACTCTCATGAATGCCAGTTGGATTGACTTGACTTTAAAACGTCTACCGCTATAAATTCAAGCTTATTTTATTTAACTTAATATTTAGAGCTTAAATATTACAATCTATGCAGGAAGGAAGTCACAAACTGTAAAATTGATTACAGTGTTTTACAAAAAAGTCATGATTTGCCTGGTTTATGCAATAGTTCTAATTATTATTACGTAAATCGTTAAAAAAGATAAAGTAATGATACTTATCCGGCATCGGGTACTATAATTAAATGCTCGATCTCACGAAACTCGCGAAACAAATCCCTGGAATTAGCCAGCATCTGAAAGGGGAGGCGCTGGCAAGTCGCCAACGCTGGGAACTGGCGCAAAAGCTGCTGCGGGAGACGAAAACCCGACAAGAGGAGTTGATTCAATCCCACCAGCAATGGCGCGATCGCATAATCTTCACTGCGGCTGTTCCGGTTGAACCCCTAGATACTCGCCTGGATCTGGACTCCCCTCCCGCCAGCCACACGATTTTCGCCACCGATGGGTCTCAAATGTCCCCCTCCCATCACGAAATCGCCTATTGTTATTTAATTAACGTGGGTCGGGTGATGCTGCACTATGGGCAGAGTTTACACCCGCTGTTGGATAGCCTACCCGAAGTTTTTTACCGACCCGAAGATTTATATATATCTCGCCAATGGGGGATTCGTACCGAAGAGTGGATGGGGTATCGTCGCACTGTGTCGGAGGTGTCGATATTGGCAGACATGGCGTGTCGTTGGGTCAATCCGCCCGGTTCTCACTTTGATATTCCCAATCTGGCGATGGTGGATGGATCACTGATTTACTGGTTTCTGGAGTCATTACCCACAGAAGCCCGCGATCGCATCCTTCCCCCGATTCTAGCCGCTTGGGATCAGTTGCGATCGGTGAATGTACCGCTGATGGGCTATTTGAGTGCGTCTCGCAGCAACGAAGCCCTGCATTTTCTTCGCTTACAAGCCTGTGCTTATGACACCCCCAACTGTATCAACCATTGCGCCTCTGTTACCGATAAATTGCCTTGTCAGGTTGTTGAACCCTTACGTGATACGATGCTCTGGTCGAGTTTACTGCAACCCGGACAACGTAGTCCTTTATTTCGCAGTTCGGTGCGAATTTTAGATCTATACGATCATCACCGGATTTACTTCTGCTATGTTCACGTTGGTACAGAAATTGCCCGCGTCGAGGTTCCAGAATGGGTAGCAGAGGATACTATGTTATTCAATCAAGCCCTAAGTTTAATGCTGGCACAGGTTTACAAAGGCTATGGCTATCCCATTGCTATAGCAGAAGCCCATAATCAGGCTGTGGTTCGAGGAGGTGATCGCGCCCGCTTTTTTACCCTATTAGAACAGCAAATGATTCGCGCTGGGTTACGAAATGTGGGAACATCCTACAAAGAAGCCCGCAAGCGTGGCAGTATTTCTTAAAAAGGGAGGGGGAGAATATTTTTGACCCTTCGCTTCGCTCAAGGAAACCTGGCGCCTGTGTAGGGGCGGGTTTCACTATTAAAGTTTCTTGTCTCACCCAGATGCAATTAAACCCGCCCCGATCAAGTGTTAAGAGCAAGAATAATTCTACAAATGACCAATGACAAATGACCAATGACAAAT
>NZ_JBKHHI010000589.1:0-3023 GCF_046539235.1 Coleofasciculus sp. | reverse complement strand
ACGTCCCCGTCGTTGGCGTCGATAGCGGGCTAATTCGGCTTCGAGTTGCACGTCTAGGCTACCTAAAGCCGTCTGCAATGCAGGGTTAATCGATAGGGAGGAGGAAGGAGTTGATGATGTAGCTGAGGTTTTTTGGCTCATGAAGGGAACTTCCGTTTAATCCGGCAGGGTTGAGTTAGAGGCTCGTTGTGACAACGAAGACAGTCGTTAAGGATGGTGTTGGTTTAAGATAGCTGTATAGGGAAGCATAAATACTCATGCTGAAATCTCTTAATCATATAGTAGAAGCACTGGATAATCAGCCGTTTTGGCAAGGTCAACAGCAATTTCAACAGATCCGCGACTGTTGGGCTGACGTTGTGGGTGCAGATAGGGCGCAGCAAACCAGACCCCATTCACTATCCCGGAATATTCTTTATGTTGCCACGTCAAGTTCGGTTTGGTCTCAAGATCTGAGTTTAAATTGCCGTTCTATTTTGAAACAGCTTAATGATCGATTGTCCACGCCGATAGAGACTATCCGTTTTTCGCCGGGATGGTGGTATCAAGAGCAAACTTTACCCCAGGCTGAGGAATCGGAACATCCCAGCCTTGTGGATGAACCGGAGGTCTCATCTCCTGCCGATCCGCCTGTAAAACAGCCTACACCCCAAACCGCATTTGAACAGTGGGCGGCGAAAATTAAGGCGCGATCGCAGAACCTACCCCTTTGTCCTCAATGCCATTGTCTGACACCGCCAGGAGAACTGAAACGCTGGCAGGTTTGTGGTTTGTGTGCCACCAAGCAGTGGCAAGGTTAGCGGATTAGGCGAGAGGTTCCCCATGCCTTGACCCTGCTTATGAATGCTGAGCAATCAGATTGATTTAACTTATCCTTCTTGTTGAAATTTACCGCTTAAATTTCGTATCTAACTATACATTAGTTTTTCCGTTATACTTGATCCCCATGGGTTTTTACCAAAAATCCACCAAGTTTCTGACCAAGCTTAACTAATTGTTTCGTTTCTTTACGAAAATATGTTCATATATAAAGCAATTATAAAGAAAATATAAAATATCAATAGTTCAAGTAAAAAATAATGGAAATTGAGAAGATATAGGCAGCTAATTAAACGTTCATTTTTTAAGACATCCAATGAAGACCTTTAAATGCTCAACGTCAGCTTGTCAGTTTTGTCGCTATTACCAACTTGAAGGACGGCGCGGCGGTATGTGTCAGCAACTGGGCGTACCCGTTAAAGCCAATTGGAAAGCTTGTTCCTTAGCCCTACCACCCTTTGCTCCCTCGTGGGAAAGTTTTGAGCAAATATGGCTTGATGATCAACGCATGTTGAGAGAAGATTTAGCTACAACCTGCTCCCAGAGACATTCCCAGCCGACAAGCTCGACAAAAGTTCAGACATCAAACCCTGAAAACCTGGCAACTAAAGTTGCTCTTGTGTAATTTCCCTTTTATCAGACTCGGCTAGAGTATCGGTTGATTAGAGGTTACTTACAGCCTTGATCAATTGAACTCATTCAAATGAGTAAATGCATCAACCTTGCCCTTGAGTTTTATCGTTTAAGAGAATTCCTGTTTAATTAATTTCTGATAACCCAATCTTAATCTTTGAGAAAATTTATGTAGCTCCCCCTCACCATAAAACTTATTCAGCCGCCCCTATGTAGGGGCGGGTTTCACCGTTATCGTTTCTGACCTCACCCAGATGTGACTAAACCCGCCCCGACCGAGTGAAAGACCTAACGAACAGTGTCAAACTACGGTAACCAAGGATATTGACGGAAATCAGGAGGGCGCTTTTCCAGGAACGCTTGTTTCCCTTCTGCCCCCTCCTCCGTCATGTAATACAGTAACGTGGCATTTCCAGCCAATTCTTGTAAGCCAGCTTGACCATCACAGTCAGCGTTAAACGCCGCTTTTAAGCAACGGATAGCAATAGGACTTTTTTGTAAAATTTCCCTTGCCCACTGAATCCCCTCCGCTTCCAACTGGTCTACAGGGACAACAGTGTTCACCAAACCTATATCCAGCGCCTGTTGTGCCGTATACTGGCGACAGAGGAACCAAATTTCTCGTGCTTTCTTCTGACCCACGATTCGGGCGAGATAGCTAGCGCCAAACCCACCATCAAAGCTACCGACTTTTGGACCCGTTTGACCAAAGATGCCGTTATCTGCGGCAATGGTTAGATCACAGATAACGTGCAAGACATGACCGCCGCCAATGGCATAACCTGCTACTAAAGCAATCACCACTTTGGGCATAGAACGAATCAGGCGTTGTAAGTCCAAGACATTTAAGCGAGGAACGCCATCATCCCCTACATACCCCGCCTTATCCCGGACACTTTGGTCTCCTCCAGAACAGAAAGCATATTTACCGTCGGTGTGAGGACCCGCCCCGGTTAATAAAACAACACCAATTCTTTGGTCTTCGCGGGCGTTACAAAAGGCGTCGTAGAGTTCAAAGACAGTTTTAGGGCGGAAGGCGTTGCGCTTGTGGGGACGATTAATCGTAATTTTGGCGATACCGTCGGCTTTGTGATAAAGAATATCCTCGTAGGTTTTGGCGGTTTGCCAGTCAATTGACATATCAGTATTTTCCCTTGGTTATAAAGACTCCAAGTACTACTTTGAGCTTGACTTTCCTATCCTAAGACTCAATGGCACTAAAAACTTGTATTTTTGGATCGCCAAAACCCTTGATATACCGTGGGGTGGGCATTGCCCACCAGCCTTGATAGAGTACCATTTATCCTCAGACAGCATGTAAGCGTTAGATAGAGTAGGATCTTACTTTTCACGGGATCTGGAAAACCTCTCTCCAAACCTCTCTCCTGCAAGGAGAGAGGCTTTGAATTCTCCCCTTTCCGTGCAAAAAAAAGCGAAGCATCCTTTCGTCTCCCCCATGGAACAAAAAGCGAAGTATCCTCTGGCTTCCCCATGGAACCAAAAGCGAAGCATCCGCTGGTCTCCCCCGTGCAACAGAAGCGAAGCATCCTCTGGCTTCCCCATGGAACCAA
>NZ_JBKHHI010000588.1:0-3027 GCF_046539235.1 Coleofasciculus sp. | reverse complement strand
TTCTTATCTGTTAGGTGACAGATGCTTTGGGTCTTCATGTTTTATATCAGGGTAAAGTTTAAATAACTTTGTATGGCTGGTACGTGTAGTATTTCGGGCGTGAATCTAGTCGGATATGCAACCAATACACCCCTAACCCGGAGGTGCTTACCCAGGTAGGACGCGGATTCAGGCGTTGTTCTAACGCTGACCCCACATTTTGCCACAAGGCGTGCTGCTGATGTTCGGGTGCGTCACGCATAAACGCCGCCAGATGGCAGTATGGAGACATAGAGGTTTGTGGACAAGGTACAACCAGCAACGCATCCTTTCCCAGATTCGGAAATGTCACAATTGACTCGTTTTCTCCTGCGGCGGAAAAATGGCGAGCAAAATCACTGGGATCAGCTTGTACATTTACCAGGGATGGACTATTGACGAGAACAAACTCAAATACCTGGTTTACTGTCACGTCGGTGATAGGTGGAGTTTCCCAGAAAAAGGCGGAAAATGGAGCATCGGCGAGTAGGGAAATGAAGAATGTCCGAAAATCCTGGTTATCCTGCCATAGCTGGATGATTTCTGAGTAAAGGATTGGGTTACCATTGGACAGAAGCGAAATCTTCTGTATCCGACCCTTGTTGAGTGATTCGATGGATGATTTCCACATTGAGAGATCCGGTATTTTGTTTGATGATTAGATAAGTCGCTTACTTATTCAGTATAACTGTTTGATTTGATTTAAAATAAGTTAAATTAATGAATGAGTTTTGGATGTTGATCCATGAAGGTAAACGTGCAAGTTGATGTAATTTTTTAACGCAGAGGGACGCAGAGGTTCGCGCAGAGGGACGCAGAGGGATTGGAAGTATGGGAAAAAAGATTTTATAGAATTACAAATGACGAAGGACGAAGGACAAATGACTAATGACTAATGTTAAACAGCGGGTTCAAGAACTGCGAAACCTCTTGCAACAAGCAAGTTATGCTTATTATGTCCGCGATAATCCCATCATGGAGGATGCTGTCTATGACCAACTCTATCGGGAACTGCAAGACTTAGAAAGCCAGTATCCTGAGTTGGTGACGCCAGATAGTCCGACTCAGCGCGTGGGTGAGAAACCTGCATCAGAATTTTCTTCGGTTCGCCATAATATCCCCCTTTATAGTTTAGAGAATGCGTTTAATTTAGACGAGTTGGCGAAGTGGCAAGAACGATGGCAACGTTATGCACCGGATGTCAAGGAGGTGGAATATGTCTGTGAACTGAAGATCGATGGTTCCGCGATCGCACTCACCTACAAAGACGGTATATTAGTGCGGGGAGTTACACGGGGGGATGGTATCACGGGGGAAGATATTACCCAGAATATTCGCACTATTCGCTCGATTCCTTTACGCTTAAATACGGAAACACCACCGCCAATTGTAGAAGTGCGAGGTGAGGCGTTTTTGCCCTTGGATGTGTTTGAAGGGATTAATCGAGAACGAGAAGCCGCCGGGGAAGCGTTATTCGCGAATCCTAGGAATGCGGCGGCGGGTACGTTGCGACAATTAGATCCGAAAATCGTCGATCGCAGACAGTTGGATTTCTTTGCCTATACGTTACATCTTCCCGGATTAGAGAAACGGGAAACCGTACCAACTCTCCAGTCTCAATGGGAGGCGTTGGAATTCCTGCGGGATTTAGGATTCCGGGTGAATCCGCATCGGAAACGTTGCGCGTCTCTGGCAGAGGTGGAGGAGTATTATAAATATTGGGATAGTCAACGGCGTGGTTTACCCTACATGACCGATGGGGTGGTGGTGAAGCTGAATTCGTTTTCGCTGCAAGAACAATTAGGCTTTACCCAAAAGTTTCCCCGCTGGGCGATCGCACTCAAGTATCCGGCTGAAGAATCCCCCACACTGGTGCAAAATGTTACAGTTCAGGTGGGACGAACCGGGGCATTAACCCCAGTCGCGGAACTCAAACCCGTACAGCTAGCCGGGACAACCGTTTCACGGGCTACACTGCATAACCGCGATCGCATCGAGGAATTAGATCTGCATCTCGGCGATACCGTCATTGTTCGCAAAGCTGGGGAAATTATCCCAGAAGTCGTGCGCGTACTTCCCGAATTGCGTCCACCCGATGCTAAACCCGTACAAATGCCTACTGATTGTCCGGTATGCCATCAACCCGTCGTGCGTCCCCCAGGGGAGGCGGTAACCCGCTGTATTAATGCATCTTGTCCCGCCATTGTCAAAGGTTCACTCAACCACTGGGCAAGTCGTGGTGCATTGGATATTAACGGGTTAGGAGAAAAGCTGGTGAATCAGCTAGTCAATTCGGGTTTAGTCCATTCCGTTGCGGATCTTTATCAACTTACTTTAGATCAATTAACCGATTTAGAACGGATGGGTGAAAAATCCGCCCAGAAATTAATTAATCAAATTGAACAATCCAAAACTCAACCCTGGTCACGAGTTCTCTATGGTTTAGGGATTCGCTATGTGGGTACTGTGAATGCTCAAATTTTAGCGCAACAGTTTCCTACTGTAGACCAATTAGCCGCCGCCCGTGTTACTGATATTGAAAGCGTCTATGGAATTGGCTCAGAAATTGCCCAATCGGTTTATGATTGGTTTCGAGTTCCCAGTAATCAGACTTTAATCAATCGACTGCGACAGGCAAATTTGCAACTGGCGAGTGAACCAAAGGAAGCGTCTGCGGAAGCAAAATCTCAACCGTTGCAGGGAAAAACCTTTGTGATTACCGGAACGTTACCCACACTGAAACGAGATGAAGCCAAAAAAATAATTCAAAACGCTGGGGGTAAAGTAACCAGTTCTGTCAGTTCTAAAACGAATTATCTGTTGGTTGGTGAAGATGCCGGATCTAAATTAGAAAAAGCCAAAGAATTAGGGATTAATCAGATCAGTGAATCTGACCTTTTACAATGGTTAAATGAATAGGTAATAAGTCAATTGTCGGGGCGAGTTTAGGGAATCTGTAGGGGCGGGTTTAGGGACAATTGTCGGGGCGGGTTTAGGGACAATTGTCGG
>NZ_JBKHHI010000587.1:0-3052 GCF_046539235.1 Coleofasciculus sp. | reverse complement strand
GGAAGAATCAATTAAGCGGAGAAAGTGCTTATGCGTTAGTCTCGCTGGTGCAACCAACCTTACGATTTGGTATATCTAGTAGTAAACCTTTATCGACCGAACAATGGCAAGAAATATGGCAGATTTGGCACGACGCGATCGCGACGGGTTTAGGAACCCGAGTTAGTGCCGGATATGGGCAGATTGATACAGATTCAACTTTAATTTTATATCAGGTTCGGGTTAAGGGACAAGGACAAGCGGCTAAGTTAATTGATGATACCGGAGAATTTCGTCCGAATATCTTTCGCGCCAGTTTACGGGGTCATTCGTTACGCCTATTTGGGGGCTTAACCAATGCCAAAACAGCGGAAGCGTTGGTAGAACAATTGTTTGGTGGCGTGCGAGGAAATGGAACCGTGGGACTCTTAAAATTAGGGTTTAAAACCGGGGATTTACAGTTAGGAACGTTTGGTAAAAATGGGTATGAACAGCCCACCTATAATGTAGAAGGAGATATAATTTGGTCATTAACTCGCCCCCTCCCCGATGATCAACAAGCCGCCTTACAAAACCTAGTCACGGATTTAATCTGGTTTGCCATGGTATTTGGTGGATTTGGTAAATCTTGGCGACGGGCAGATCATCGCTTATTTTATCCCGATGATGAGTATGAAAAGTTAATTGGTTGTCATTGGCAATGGGCGGGAGAGATTGACCGCAAAAATGCCTTTCGGATTTGGCATCCGACTAAAGTTAGCAAGTTTATTAATTCTGTCTTAGACACGGCGAAAACCTGGATGGAATTACAAGGAAATCCCCCCAACCTTGATCATCATGCCAATTGGCGAGAATCCTGGCATCCCTCTCGCGTCCAGGTGTGGGGACGATTGGCAAAAAATCGGGATGAATGTGTGGCGATTGATTGGTTACATAAACCTTATCAACAAGGTATTCTTCGCGGCGAACCGGACAAAAGTATTAAGCGGACATCGGTAACCGGAGAACTGGGTCAAATTGGTCGCTTATGGCATCGAATGTATCCGCCAAAACTACTCTGGATTAAGAAAGAGGGAAAACTTCAACGGAAATCGACGAATCGGTTTATTGAGTTGTTAACCCTGTTTCCGGATCAGTCACCGGAATTCCAGGAGTTTGTCGAGTTTCTTCAGCAAAAGCCAGATGGATTTGAATTACTGTGGGGAGGACAATAATTATGGCGATTTGGATAGTTACCATTGGCAGTAGTGATGTGCAATTAGACAGCGACAAAATTAGTAAGAAAAAGGGACGAATGGAAAACCAGCGCAGTGATAAGGTGTGGAATAATTGGTATGAGGATGAGATTCTCGACGAATGCCATGATATTGAATTTGAACCCAAGCAAATTTATAAAGATAAGACTGTGCCTTATCGAATCGAACCGAGGGTATTGGGAATGGTTTATCAGTATCATTCCTCCCAAATACAGGAACAGATTTGGTCGTATTTAACCTTTCCACTGTTGGATACATTTGTGGAACAGTTAAAAGCAGAAACAGATCAGTTAGATAAAATTATCGTCCTGTTAACCGATCAATCCCAGATTTTCTCCGATTACCACACCCAGCGCCAAATCACCTGTCCCTATTGGCAAGATACCCGTAAATTACAGCCCATTTTAGCCCGATATTTTCAGGGGGAGGATAAGTTTCCCCAAACCCCCTGTGAATGGATTTACCTAGCGCCGAACTCTAATGATCCAGGATTAGATGAATGGGATTATGTTCTCGATTTAGTCCGAAACGAGTTAGATTCTCTCCCCTTTACCGTCAACCCCAATCAGGCGACGAGTCAAACGGTTTATGTCAGTCACCAAGCCAGTACCCCAGCTATTTCTTCTGCGGTTCAGTTTATGAGTCTCGCCCGATTTGGCAAGCGGGTACAATTTTTAGTCAGTAATGAATATCACCTAGAACGTCCAGCGAATATTATTAGCAATTCCCAATATCTGCGGGGAATTCAGGTACAACAGGCGAAGGGATTAATTCAATCCGGAACTCCTGGTGCGGCGTTACACTTGTTAGAATTAGCAGAACTTAAGGGAAGTTTAGAGGCGTCGGTGGTGGCTGAGTTGGAAAAACTGGTGGATTTTTTCAATCTGAATCGTTCCCTGGCGGATAAGTCAAGTGAATTTGACCTTAAAGCAGCGACGGCGCGAATTGTTGATGGGATTGCGTTGATTGAACGATTATTTGAGCAAGAGAATTATCTGCCCGGAATTGCACTATTGGCGGCGGCGCAAGAGACGTTTTTGCGGTGTGCGATTACGATGGAAATTCAGGGGCGTTCAGTTTCGTTATCGATTAATGGAACTCAGCAACGTTTTCCGGCGGAGGATTTAATTCAATGGCTAAGGAGAGGGTTACAGTTTGTTTCTACGGATGATTTGAAGCATTATTGGTCTGTATCGGGTTCGAGTAAGGAAGAAGTGAATAAAACGATTAAGAAGCTGAAGCTAGAGACATTAAAGCAATTACAGTTTCCCATTGATGACAGCCGATTCAAGCGTCAACCCAACCAAATCGGCAAAAATGAATTTATGCTCAAATGGCTATGTCATCTCCGGTCAGATTTCCAGCCGTGGAAGGTATTGCACTGGTCATGTATTCAGAAGAACGAAGCGGGAGAACATGATGATGATATCCGCAACCAATTGATGCATAATTTGCAAGGAATGAAGCCGGAGGATGTAGTCAAGTATTTATTAGGGAATCAAGAGAGGGATATATCGGTTATCCAGGCGTATCAGACTGAGGTGAAACCGCAATTTATAGCCGCCATTCGTCTGTGTGGTTTGCCGTTTACTGAGCCGAAGTTGGCGGAGAGGTTGCAAGGTGTTGCGGATGGGATTCGGATTAAATTATCTTACGATAATTAATTTATTTTCTCTTGGCAAATTGTCAGTTATTTTACCGATTAAATAGTTATTGAATTCGATGAACCGATTACTGGGCTGGTATTCTAGGGAGACTTCAGATTAACGATACCGTGCAGCAACTGCTTGTGCTGCTTGGCGATGCTTTGCCACTAA
>NZ_JBKHHI010000586.1:0-3071 GCF_046539235.1 Coleofasciculus sp. | reverse complement strand
GGCGTATTGCTATACGCCCCTACAGTTATGTGGTTTTGTCATCTGGGAAGGATTGAGGCGCGATCTCATTCTCCACCCCAAAACAAGCGATGCAAGGGAGCGCACTCCTCAAGCTGATCGCACACCCTCTCTCAGTTGTACTCTATCCCCATTTGGGTAGGGGGCCACGGGGCGTGCGCCCTTCAAGGTTGCGGTTTAATCCGATAATTTGATGGGCGTATTGCTATACGCCCCTACAGTTATGTGGTTTTGTCATCTGGGAAGGATTGGCGCGATCGCATTCTCCACCCCAAAAAGCGCGATCGCGCCAAGCGCACTCCTCAAGCTGATCGCACACCCTCTCTCAGTCTGGCTCTATCCCTGTTTCTGCCTAGTCTTGAGACACCCAATGAACTGATACCGCCTCAATCGATATCGTCGGGTAAGTCTTCTATTGACATTCCTGCTTGTTCGAGAAGTTCTTTCAATCGTCGGATCTGAGCAAAGTTCAGTTTTATGACTCGTTCACCTGCTTCATGACGGATGACTGTTCTGCGCGATATTCCCAAGCAGTCAGCTATTTGTTCCTGGGTCATTCCCAGTCGCTCTCTTACTTCCTTAAGAATTGGCAATTCTGGGTTGCGTTCTGAGTTTTTATCGTTTACCATTCTATTAGTCAAGTGACACTTGGTCACTTTGATGACCATAAACAAACACCAGTGATAGGGAAACGCATCAGGGAAGTCCTCATACTTCCTGTTTCCCTATCCCTCTATGGGTAGTTTCTCACACGACGCCAGATTAGGAGGTGATGGGAAAGACGACGAGTTCTAATTCAAGGCTTTAGCACCGGATGCGTATTTTCCATAAATAACGGGCGATCAGCTTTGCTGGTGCGCTGACGCGCAATCGCATATTGTTTATGCCCAATCGCCCTTAGCTAAAAAACACTAACTCAAATCATAACAATGAAACATTCTCAATGGCTTCGCCTGCAAGCTGAAGGCGACAGGATTGTTGCGTCTTTTCGTGCAGATGGGTTCAACTGCTGTAAACAGCCACGCCGCCTGTCTTGGCACATTAGCAAAGATTCAGTGACTTATCGGTTAAGTTGGCTACCCGCGCCAATCAACGAGTGGAGTCTGTTACCTAATGATGGAACGCCCCAGCGAGAGCGACTTTTAGCGATGATTCCTTCTATTTTGGAGCATCGGGGATGTGGGCGCACAGCCGAACCCTCCCCAGAGTCTAACCACAGCTTTTGGAATCAACAGCATTATCCTTGGACACTGGTTAGGCTTTTGCCCAATGCTCAACATTATACGGTTGCTCGCTTCTACAGTCGCACAGAAGCCGAAAATCACCAGCGCTTTCTGGCAAAATGGATGCCTGATGCACAGTTTGAGGTGGTTTTCGATGCGGATGCGGTGACTTCTACCGCTCAAGAGTGACATTGTATTCAATTTGGGTAGGGGCGCACCGACGTGCGCCCTCTCAAGTTGCAGTTGTACTTGGCGCACAAGCTTTAAATAACCAAGTTCCATCAATAAAAACGTTTAATTTGGATATATTGTTGTGTCTATGGTAGAGTTAACGGATTTTCTCAAGTTCATATTCTAGACGTACCAATTCATGCTCATAGTTTTGTATAGCTTGCCTCATTAGAAGGTTGCGTTTGCTTTCTTCCCAAGTTTTTAACCCACTCTCTGAGAATGGGAGAACAATATTGTGTGCGGATGACATTACACAGGAAAATTTGTTAGCAAAATCTTTACATTCTAAGGGAGACTCACCAATATTCATTGACTTTTGATAGATTTCGGTTAATTGAGATTCAAAATCAACCATTTTTTGGGTAAACACTTTACTGTTAATTGTGTTTTTATCAGAATAAACAAGGATTTCTTTTATCTCTTGTATTAATTGTTTGGTTTGTTCAAGCAAACGTAAAGATATCTCTAGATAATTCTCCTTATTTAAAGTATTTCGTTTATAATGATCTGCTAATGCTTTGTAATTTGTTGACCAATCAATGACAATATTTTCTCCAATATTACTGCCATTAATTTCTACAGGTCTGGATTTTGGTTCCAGATTTTCATCTATCCAACAACTCCGACAAAACCAGTTTTTATTCTTAAAATCTTCAAGTGCCAAATAAACGAAAAGCAAAACAACATTTGCCGACGTATTTTCCCAACGCTGCTTAATTAAATCATTTTGATAGTATTCACGGTTAATTAGGTCACGAGTTACTTTTTTTACAATACTAATAATTTCTGCTTGAGAAACTCTGTTATGAATTAGTAGATCGGCTGAGTATCGTTTTGCTCTAGGATGACTTACGTCCTTCAGAGAAAGAATAGAAAACGTATCGGCATGAATAACTGACCGACAAAGCGCTTTGAGAGCGACTGTGGATGATCGTTCAAGCTTCTGTCTGAAAGGTATGATCATCTTCCAGCCTTTTCCTGTACTAATAGCAGTATCTTTGTTTACTACTTGCCAGTAAGCAGTATTGATGCGGTCATCATGGAGAACAACGAGGACAGGTAATAGATAGTTGCACCAATATTTTAAATGATTGGAGTCACCTCTGAAAATAATTCCTTGTTCATTAGTTTCATCAAACCAGCTTAAACCAGATTTGATTTGTAACGCGAGCATTTCTGCTTTGCTCTCGCCATTCTCAACAACCTCAATATGAGCATCGATACCTATATCGCGCAAAGGTTGGGGTCGGAATATCCAATCGAGTTCTTGTGACACCTTTAAAGCCACCGCATAGACACCAATGTCACCTTGTTGATCTGATCCAGACACTTTCATGGTTCGTTATTTTCAAGAATATTTTTGTGATTTAGCACTGGCAGTTAGATAGGTTAGGCAATACCCACCTCGACCTTTAAAACAAGTTGTATATCGAGTTTAACGTAGGTATGAAGTGCTAAGGAGCGATCGCACCCCACACCTCACTCCATCCCCCCTTGCCGCCTAACCCGGACAGCCAATACTCTAAACTGAGAGATTGATCATCCAAAAAAGGGAACCTCACGATGCGACTCTCTCAAATGCTACTCGTCACCCTCCGG
>NZ_JBKHHI010000585.1:0-3076 GCF_046539235.1 Coleofasciculus sp. | reverse complement strand
ATTGTTGAACCAAGGTGCAATGACTAATTAAGGTTGCCGACAAATGCCAAATACTGACGTGTAGCCGTGTAGAAATGTACTCCCACCAACGGGTCCAATCTCGCCATTACAGAAGAAACCGCCAACGGAAATATTATTAAGATAGCGACACAAAACTTGGGAATCAAAATCGGGTTTCCCATACAATCCTTGACCCCGCCCTAAACAGGAAAACATTAAGGCTCCCGCCGTTTCTGGGGTGGGATTGACTTGGTTTTGATAATTCTGTAAAAGTAATTCTAAATCTTCCTCAGAGGTGCGAGCGTCTCGTAGATGGAACTGAATCCGTTGACCAGGGCGCACCCGATCGCCAATTGCGATCGCACCCAGTCTGGGATCAACGCCCAACAGATTGCGAATCAGGAAATCCCCTTGACCCAGATTTTGCTTAAACTCATCACGGGCAATGCCAATAAATAGGGAATGTTGCGCCAATTCGCGATCGCTCTCACTCAGGTTTTGAATTACATCACGCAGCACAGCTAGCGGCGGCTGGGATTCAGCCTCACTGAAGCTCATTCCATTACTATCGGCTAGTTCCAGTACGATATTTCGTTCACCTTTGGTGATCTGATACGGTTGACCAATGGGGCGACAGCCTTGGGCAACAATGGGGTCGAGTACCACATTTCCACTTAACGCCACGCCAACTGTACCTTCCCGATGTAGCGTACCCCCAGAGTATCGTTCCGAATCACGATAAAATAACCCACTCTGAACTCCCATGGCACTGGCACTGGCTAATCCTCCCACCTTAACCGAACCCGGATAGGCAAAATCTAGCCCTTGTAACAGATCATTGATTTTCGAGGAAAAGGGATCGGCTAATAAGATGAAATGGGGTTGATCTTGGGGGGGAACACCGATTAAGTCTACCCAAGTACTGGGTGAACTATCCAAGTCGGGCAAATCACTTCCCGGAATATGAAACGCCCGTACTGAAACCTCTGGCATACTTGCCAAACTAATTGATAGAGCGGGTTCTGCTTCGATTTCTTGAGGTTGACCTTGGGCATTCATCCCGATCACGCCACCTCCCCCACAACCAATGATCACAGGTACAGATAACCGTTCCTGTAGCAGGGGCATTAATCGGGAATACTCGCTGGCATAAGCTGAAGAGATGAACACCAGACCCAAATCCGCAGGCATCGACAACGATTGTTCCAGACGCTCTACCACATCCGCGATCGCTGTTTCCAAGGACGGACGAGTTGATAAGGCATTTACCCACTTGATCAAATTTGCCATGACTTTTACTGAGGTTTTCCCTGGGTAGGGTTTTTTCGGGTTGGCTACAGGTGCAAAGCCTTATGATAACTCCAATTTGGCTAACTCCCAAGAGACTGGTGTCAGGGGGCAGGGGAGCAGGGTGGCGGGGGAGATGAGATTTTACGATATTTCAATGGCAAGAGGATAAATAGTCCTAAACAGCCCCCTACTTCCGGTAGTCGGGCAGATCGTGTAGAATTGTAAACAGCGTATCGACTTTTGCGGAACGTTAAACTATAGAATCCTAACGATCTATACGATCTATGAGTACCGACTTGGATATATTTCAGGGCGGTCAACACCAAATAAATAGACGTTCTGTACAATACATTAGTGCAGTAATCCGGAAATAAGGAAAGCAATGAGTGATATTCAAGAACAAATTGATCGGGAGCGTCAGCAAGCTAGAACTGTTTGTGACACTGAAGGCGCAGAGTCCCCAGACTGTGCGGTAGCTTGGGATTCGGTCGAAGAGTTACAAGCTGAGGCAGCACATCAGAAGCAAAAAGGCACAAAGAAAACCTCCTTCGAGAAGTATTGCGAAGAAAATCCTGATGCAGATGAGTGCCGCGTCTACGACGAATAAGGGACTCTTCGTCTGCTATACATGCCGATTTTGTATGGATGAATTCAGTGAATCAGTTTGGTGGCTGGAACTCCTTCGGGTGATTCCGGCTGCTTTTTTTGTTCCTGAGAACCCGTTGTCCAGGACACTAGAACACCCGTCCAGTAATTGAAATCGATAATATTCCCGAAGCGGAAATGGCAAGATTACCGTACAATTTGGGAGGTGAACCGATCGCGGTGTCACTATACTGTTAAATCAAAGGAACTCGTCGGCTATTAGCTATGCCCGATCAACTTCTGCAAGCATTAGTCTGGACAGACTATCGGTTAGCCGTTTTATTTACGGTGTTGATTCCCCTGATCCTAATTATATGGGCTTTTGTCAAAAAAGCTGATGCCATGGTGCGCCTATTAATTATCTACTGGCGCGTGTCCAGTTTACTGGCAATTACGGTTTATATCATGATTGCCTCGTGGCCCATTGGTTTTATATCGGGTTGGCTTGCCCGAGTTTTGATTCCCATCTCCCTCTGGTTCTGGGTAGATGTGAATGAGGATATTGAGGATCAACCGACGAATCCGCTGAAACTGACGCTGACGGCTTGGCGCTGGGCAATAACGATTTACTGTGGAATTGGTGTCTTGTGGAGTATTCCGTCTCTGGGATGCGCGTTTACGCCAGACGTTTTGGAAACATTTGCCTGTAGAGTTTGGCTAGAACCTCCCTTTCTCTTTAAACAATACTTCCATCCTGAGTCTTCCCCTCAATTTTTGGGTTTTATTGGCATTGTTGGATTATTGATTTATGTTCTGTACTTGAGCTATTTTGTTTTAATTCGCTTAGGGAAACAGGGACGAATCGCGATGGAACAGTAGTGGGAAAGCAGGGGAAGATGAGGGAGAAGATTTGCAATCAACAATGAACCATGAACAATCAACAAATGACGAATGAAAAATGAAAAATGACGAATGACGAATGACGAATGACGAATGACGAATGACGAATGACAAATAACCAGTCAACCATGAACCAAGGAACTTCTATTGGACAGCGTTTAGAACAATACACAATTAAGTATCCTCAAGAAGTCTTACTCGTTACCGCTCAAATTGCTGGCGAAGAGGATCAGATTGCTATTTACAAGGGGTTTTCTAGTTCGTTGATGCGTCCAACGGCTTTCGATCCGGATGTGCCTGT
>NZ_JBKHHI010000584.1:0-3098 GCF_046539235.1 Coleofasciculus sp. | reverse complement strand
AGTTAGGCGCTCAGGCGTTTACTCATGGGAGTGATGTTTATTTTGGGGCGGGGAAAGAGCCGGGGAATAATGAGTTGACGGCTCATGAGTTGACTCATGTAGTGCAGCAGAATGGTAAAGCGGTTCAAAGCCAGCCTGTCTTTAGCAAACAAGGAAAGGAATCCCATCCAGAAGAGGGGGAACAAGAACAGCTTCAAGCAAAGGAACTCTCCAGTCACATTTCTGGTGAAACCGTGAATAAGGAATTGCGCTTGCAAGCTGAGCAATTGGGTCAAACGCAGACTGTTGATCGATCACAAATTGCTGAGGAGGAAAAATTACTAAAGCAGCCGCTAGGGGAAGCGGAGGAAAAGGCTGTCCAGATGAAGGGGATACAGCAGCGATCGTCTTTAAATGAAATAACCATTGCCTCAAGCCGTAATGCTGAACAAAAAACAGGTAATGAGGGAACGGATAGGTTGGCTTGCTTTTGCGATCAAAACTATAACATGACAGTAGTCTGGACGTTGATAGCTAATCGTGGAGATCGTATCAGTAGCTATCGTCTCTGGCTTAATTTTCGCGATGGTCAAGTAAGAACTATTCCACGCGCACCTTTGAGAGCTAGAAGGGTTGTAACAGATCAGATAACGATTCAATACACTCAAAGTGCCAATATCGGTCGAGTAAGCCTCACGGGAGAAGCACAGGTAGGTAATCGAGAAACTGGCGTAAGGCGTGTGCTCCTACTTCCTCTCGAAACTTATTGCAGTTTTGAGGATAACAACCCAAACTCCCAAGAAAACCCACCTCAAAATCTACCAATTATTTGGCCCCGATGGGCAGGTTTTGGCTTGCCAACCCGCTCGCAATCGCGTCCGAACGTAGATAAAGTATATGTCGGAAAACGCTTAACAAGAACTAGACCAGGTAGGCGAGACCCAAATTTACCGAACCAGTTCAGAAGGCAATATAACATATCAGACGGACAAGCGGTTCACCATCTAATTCCGCTTTTTCTAGGAGGTCAAGACATCATAGGAAATTTAGTTGGGGTTTGGGGACAAAATCATACGAGAGGGCATTCAGCTTTGCGAGAGCAAGCACAGCTAACGAATTACGGCGTATCAACCAATCTTTATAGACACCCTCCAGGGACGACTTACAGAGTTGCTGCAATTAGCTAAGTTGGTTATGAAAAAACTAATTCGTTTGCTGAATCAAGCCGAACAGCATCTAGATAATCTTCGAGACTATCGAGGAAGCGACCATCGTCAAGTCAGGGAAGAAATTCAAAAATTTTTCACTGTAGAAAACCAGATTCGGGCTTTATCCAATGTCAGGAATCGACTTGAGAAGATCGCCCTAAGTTCTTTCGAGTCTAACTTAAGTCGATATTCTCAGATGGCCTGCCTCATCTTAGCTCGCTCGGGCTGGCCTGGCTCAGCTTCAATCGTCCTCAAAGGGGCTTGTCAGTCTACAGGAGCGATAATGCCTCTACTTCATTTAGCTCCCTCCTCGGAAACGATATCAGCCCTAGAAACTGAGATAGCCAGACAGCAAGAAAAAGATTCACCAGAAATTGCGGTTTACGCCTTAGTTGAAGCGTTGACTCGCCAGCGTTCGGCTGAGGTAATTCCGACTGTCCTTTCCTACATTCAGGGTAATAGCGACTGGTGGGGTTGTGCCTCTATTCTTTCTCAGCTAGTGACCTTGATGCCCGAGCCAGGATTGCTGGTTGCCCAAGAAATCGAACAACAATCTCAAGGAACATTATCCCTAACTGCTTTAGGATTAAGAGCTGTTTATCAGAGTCAAGATGCCTACGAACACTTGCTCAGCCAGGTTGGGAAGAACAACGCGGAAGAGGAGACCATTTATTTCTGGTTGGGAAACATTCCTCGTCAGGAATCCTTGGATAGGCTCTTGCCCGCCTTAAACCACCCATCAGAAGACATTCGGCTCAAGGTACTCACGAGTTTGAGCTTGTTCGGAGATCGTCAGGTATATCGGCATATTATTCCGTTGTTATCCGATGCATCAATTGATGTCGTTGAACAGGCGACAGGTACTCTTTGGGATTGGTTAGATGAAGACTTACAGGAGTTTGAAAAAAGTTGTAAATTTAAGACCGAAGTGAGTTTGATGAGTGAAAGTCAAAGCGAATTTGAAAAGATTGCCAGAGCTAGATTGGAGACAATGGAACCCAATCGGCGTTATTGTGGCAAACAGCTATATTTACCTATTCGTCACTTACATCAAATTGAAAGTGGAATATTGCCAAGATACCATTGGTACCAATGGGTAGCAACGACGGGAATTTACAAACCGTTTAGGGAATGGGGAGATTTACTAGATAATTTTACGGCATTAGATGAGTTGATCGGTTGGTATCAACAAAACGCTGCTCAATTTGAAGTCGGTTATTATTATTATCACGGCAGAAAATGTTCAGCTAGATTATAAGACCGATGTAAAGTCCAATGGGATTAGCCATGCATAAGTACCTGGACATAAATTTTGTTAACTGAGTGCGATCACATGATCTTGTAGGGTGGGTAAATTACGTTAATTTAACAATTTCACCAAAAATTATATCCATATTGCCCACCCTACTCGCCGACTTTATCTTCTAAATCTCGAAAATCCGGAACTTGTGGTAAATTCGCACCACAATGACATCCCCAATCTACTTGATACCTACCAGCTTTCACCCATTTGTCAAAACTGCAATATATCCACAAATGAGGACAAGACACCAAACCATGCTTAACTGGATTGTAATGAATATAATCTAAATGCTTGTTTAAATCATCCTCGTCACGAATCGTATGTTCCCAAAACCGACGTTGCCAAACATCACTTTCTCGGTGCTTACGGCGAGAAGCAGAAATCTCGACAGAAAATGCAGATTTCCCCCGTAAAGAGCGCGTAAATAACACCTTAAATCGAGACACACGCTGAGAATAATCAGAATCATTTGCTGGTAACGTCCAGATCAAATGAAGATGATCCGGTAAAACAACGGCGGCGGTGATGTCAAAGGGTTTTTCTTGACGCATTTTCGCGATCGCCTTCCGTAACCGAGATATATTTTCAACCTCTGAGAATAGAGGAAT
>NZ_JBKHHI010000583.1:0-3116 GCF_046539235.1 Coleofasciculus sp. | reverse complement strand
GGGTCGAGAGATTGCCAAAGTCATGGGACACACCGAAGCCCTCTGGTTAGAACGACCTAGCCGTCAGACGAAAGAACAACCACAGCAGGTGATTGAAGCGTTGAACCTCAAGCCCACGGATATTGTGGCAGATATTGGTGCAGGTACAGGTTATTTTAGCTTTCGGATCAGTCCTCGTGTTCCTCAGGGTAGGGTGCTGGCGGTGGATATTCAGCCGGAGATGCTGGATATGATCGAATTCCTGAAAACCGAGAACAATGTGACTAATGTTGAGCCAATCTTGGGAAGTACCACTGACCCCAATTTACCCGAAGAAACCGTTGACTTAGCCTTGATGGTCGATGCTTATCACGAATTTGCCTATCCTAGAGAAATGATGAGTGGAATTGTGCGATCGCTTAAACCCGGTGGACGAGTTGTACTGGTAGAATATCGCCGGGAGAATCCCTTGATTCCGATTAAAGCGCTGCATAAAATGACTCAGAGACAAGCAAGAAAAGAAATGAAAGCGGTAGGGTTGAAGTGGCTGGAAACCAAAAAGTTCTTACCCCAGCAGCATTTGATGCTATTCCAGAAACCACTCAAATCTGCCAGTTAGTCCGATTTTAAGGATATAAGCCAGCGATGAATGATTCCATTGTTGTGTTTAGGACTTCTGAAATTAGAGTACAAGTATATCTACAGGCGTCTATTCCTGGCAGGAAAACTGTAATTTCAGTTGATAAAAATCACCCGTTTAACCCAACTGTGTTCTTCTTTTTGGTAGGGGCATGTTTGGCTATCATCATTGTTCTATTTTGGGCAAATAACTAAATCCTATACCTGTTGTCTAAACAGTGAAAATGTCCCTCTATCTTACCACATTGCACCTTTCCTTCTACCCGTTGCCTTGGGTAATACCAAAGTATAAATATTCAACCGAACATGATATCAGTTCATCCAACGCCAGTTATAGCGATTCCACTCATAAATCCCTTGAATCTCATATTCCATGCCATTATCGAAGCGCACGACACAATTCCCTCCCGAACCATCACTCTCTATACCCTGAGAAATCTGCACCACTGTACAAGGAAACCACTCCCGACTACAGGGTCCATTATCTTGTACCCATTCCCAAAGTCCATTCGACACTTCAATGCGATCGCCGATTTTTAATTTTAACCCTTCTGTGGGGTTCTGTGCGTCTAGATACTGCGCCAGATGCACGCGCTTGATCCGATTTAGCCATTGGGGTCCATAGCGATCGCGGATAAACTGGACGGATGAAGACTCGCGATTATGCAGCCAGTCGTTGAGGAGTTGGATTTTCCAGGAATAGCCCAGCCGTTCCTGTTCCGTGACAAACTGCCAAAAGCGCGATCGCTCATCTGGAGTCAGTTCATCCAGAGGATTAGCTGTTGTCTGATCCCCTATTGCCGAAGACTGTAAGGATTGACCCCTAACCGCTTCCATCAACACCCGCCGTAAAATTTGTTTCTGCGAGTCAGTCAGGGGACATAAAACCGCTTCACATTGGATAAAGGCGAGTTGCAAGACAGCTTCAATCTCGGCTGGGTTCATAACAGGCTCAATCAGCAGACTGACTTATAGCTGGTGATAGCGTGTAGCAATAATAATTCATGATAATCTCTCAGAAGACAATTCAGCCGCCTAATTAAGGACAGTTTGCGGCTGGATTCGCGCTATGCTGAGGAATGGAATGATTTAGTTAAGATAATTATTACTATCGGCTATGCGAATTCAAAGTTGGTTTACTACCATTACAGTTGCTTGTCTGTTTTGGCTGATCAGTTGGGTCGTTACCCCTGCTGCGTTTGCCTTCGTTCAGGTAGAACTATCTGACCTGTCTTACCACGAATGTTCCTCCAAGTTTTCCGAAGGATTGGTCACACCCGGTTCCATCCAAGCCGCCAATTGCTACATCATTACAGGTAAAGCCATCAACAAGTCAGGTAAACCCGTGATCAACGCTGACATTTTTGGTCGAATCTACGATGCCAATCATAATCCCGTCTTTCAAAATCGTACCCGGCTGGGTGCCATTGATGAAGTCCCACCGGGCGTTAGTGATTTTGAAGTGCGAATTACGGTTTCGGCTAATCAGCCAACCCCATTGCAGCTTGAACAATTCAAAGCCTCCGGTTTTACGGGCAAAGTCCGCCGTTAGCATTGGGTTGACTCCCAATTCGTAGTTGACCCAGCCAGCCCTAGCCTAGATGCTGACAATCAATTGAGCGACAACTTGCAGGGCAATAATCGCCAGCAGAGGGGATAAGTCCAGACCTCCAATCGGCGGAATAAAGGAGCGGAAAATATTCAGGTAAGGGTCAGTAATTGGGCTGAGAAACCCAGCAATCTGGTTCATCCATTCAACCGTGGGGAACCAGGTTAACAGAATGCGGACAAATATCAGCAGTAGATAGATATTGAGGAAATTGTAGAGACTTTCGGTTACCAGTGCTGTAGGCATAAATTGAAATAGTTCCTTACTAGGTTTAGAGGGCGGATATGATAGTGCCTTTCTAGCCAGTTTAACTGATATCACTCCATTCCGGCTCAGGAATCGAGGGAACCTTCCCTATCGGTGAGTTCCGTACTCCCACTCCCATTCACCGGACCCAATTGCTGGCGCACATCATCGATCGCTGTATTAAGCTGGGCAATTTTGTCTTCTAAACTGCGACGCGCCGCTTCAATGCTCTCCTCGGAGTTGAGCTGAGACTTTTTACCCTTCATCGCTTTCTTCTCGGATAGACGGGACTTGAGTAAAGACTGATCGGTATCTTCATCGCTATTATTGCGTTGTCCGGCTAGTATGGCTCCGATAACGCCACCGACTACTCCCCCTATGGCGATTCCGGCGAGAAGTCCACCTGTAAAACCATCGCGCTGACTCATTTTTCCTTTTGTACCCTTGAAATAAAAAACGCAACTGCTTTTCCAGATTAACGGTTGGCTGACGCGGATGCCTACATCTTTGTCATTTGTCATTCGTCATTCGTCATTTGTCCTTTGTCATTCGTCGCAGAATGCTGGTAATCCTTTGGGGCGGGTTTATTTATATCAGGGTGCAAAGCTTCCCGTTAGTGGTAAAACCCGCCCCTACAATTCCC
>NZ_JBKHHI010000582.1:0-3136 GCF_046539235.1 Coleofasciculus sp. | reverse complement strand
GGTTCCAATTGGGTTCCTCTCCCCAGGATTTGCCATCGCGATCGCGATAGTTGGTTAAGACATGGAGATAATCCCAGGGGCAAGTCCACTGCAGGTATTGACCACTATTAAAAACCACCCGAATCGTCACGCGATCGCGTCCTTTATTTTTTGCCCGTTTTTCGGCGTCCCGACAATGTTGTAAAATGTCTCGTTGGGTAACTTGATGGCTTGCTTTAGTCTCGCAGTTTGCGGGATTTTTCGATAAAGCCTTGTACCGGGGCAAAACTGGCGGCGGTGTAGTCAGACACGGCGGATTTCCTTTGGGTTTGGGTGTCTAGACTGTACTCTAGCAATTCTTCGGGATGTAAGGCGAGGAATTTAACGGGATTAATGGGAGTTTTTGGGGTGGGGGTGAATCCCGGTTGGGGAGAGGGTTTGAGGGGGGTTGGATCAAGGGGGATGAATAGCGGTTTTTTGGGAACAGGTAGGGGTACGGTATTGCTGTGCCCTTAAGGTTTCGATGAATTGAATCCCCTCTTACTGAGTAGCAAGAGGGGAATGGTTGCTATTTATAGGAGTAGACACATCGATTAGGACTTTCGACACCATTGTAGAGACGTTGCATGCAACGTCTCTACATAAATGATGTGTCCTAACCGCTATGGCGGTTGCTATAACTTGTTTTCCCAGCGAGTGGGAAACTCCTGTAGACAAGATTCCGCAGCTTAAGAGGGATATGTTTCCATTCAACTTGTTTTCCCAGCGAGTGGGAAGACTTGATGCGTCAGCGCACAAGTGCTGGTGCAACGTTTCCATTCAACTTGTTTTCCCAGCGAGTGGGAAGAGTTCGTTCAGGACGCCTTACCCAGACTGGGTTTCAGCGTTCGACTGAGACGTTCGGCGAGCGCTCAGTCGAGTCGCGCTCACGCCGAAGTCCCCCGAATCGACGCATCTCCAAAAAGTCTACCATATCCAGCCAAAAATCGCCGCCAACACATCCCTCAAATCCTTATCCTGTAAAGCATCGACGCATCTCAACGAAAAATATAGGGTTTGGGCGATTGGGCGAGATGCGTCGATTCGTCAAATTAACCGCAATTTTTCAACCGCCCCCAGCTTAAAAACCTGAGTCAGGGCGGGTTTAATTACATCAGGTTGCAACCGAAAAGATAGTGGTGAAACCCGCCCCTACACAATTCTACTCAATCGCCTGTTGCAACCTAGCCTTATTGACCGAATAGGATCGAGTCTCCAGTGTTTCCAGATTTCTCGCCAACCATTCCTCCACCCTCGCCGCCACCTTACCAGAGAGACAATCCCGCCAAGCCTGACGCTGTGAGGAGTGGACATCCTGCTTACACCATTGTGCGATCGCATCAGACAGCGTTTCTATTTTATCCGGTAAAGGTTGAATTAACTGTGCCAACTCCCCTAAGTCTTGATCTTCAAAAAGCGAACGGCGGGTATTTAACAGTTCAATAAACGCAGCCACATTATCTTCAGAAAATGACTGTACTGCTAATTGAACAACATTCAGCGGTAAATCCAATCCCTCCGCAATCATCTCCACACTCGCACCCAACTGCATCATCCGAGGGATAGCTTCTAACTTGGCTTTAAATTTGCCTCGTTGTTCACCTTCGATTAACCCTTCTTGCTTGGCTTCCTGATAAACCTTAGTGTTTCTGAGTTCACTTAATCCTAACATGGCTTCTATCTCCTCTCGGCTTTTTTGCGGTAATTTGTAAACGATGATGGTTTCTATTAAATCAATCAGGTTTTGTTTAGTCGTCTCATCCGTTATCTGAACTTTGGCTTGTTCAATTAAACGCCTTGCTTGTTCTAGGGCTGTCTGTTCCTGCTCAATCACTAGCTTAACAATATTCACCCCAACAGATGCCGATGCTTCATCTCCTAACTCATCCAAGTATATCCGAGTCACTCGGCTAAAGAGTTCTTTAAATTGTAACGGCTGTTCCCTCTCAATCCGGCGACTGGGATAAATCACCACCACCCGCCATGGACAAGTCGGTTTGTATTGATTCAGAAAGATAAATAGTTCAGTAAATAAACGATAATAAAAATTATCATCTCGTTGAAACTGAACCTCAACCACATAAAAAGGTTGGTCTAGGGTTTCGTTCTTAGGCAAAAACAACCCATCCAGTCTAAATGCCAGTTGTTTAATTTCACGGGAGGTGAATTCATAACTTGCCGCTTGTTCTGGCGATTGATTAATCAGTTCAAAGAAGATACTGGGAAACTCCTGAAACAAGCTATAAAAAATCGTGTCCGTTTTCACCTTTTCCTAGGGATCTCCAGCACAGGGTTGACACCTGATACTGTGCCACCCCAGAAGCCGAAAATTTCTACAATCACGGTATTGACAAATTGAACCGTTTATGATTTACCCAGAACCAACAGGCGATCGCTAATTAGGGCTTGCTGCACAAATTGGAAATCCTTATCTATCAAGAGTTAGAGGAGGTTTAAAGCCGACTCTAAGTGCAATCCATCGCTCCTGGATGGGTGAAAAGCTTGCACTTATAGGGAGACGAAAAGCACTACTGTTTCCTTCATCTCCCCCTCACCCCTTCTCCCCAAGACTTATTCAGCAAGCCCTAATTAGAATTCTCTGCTGAAATCGCCTGCTGTAGGATAGCTTTATTCACCGAAAGCTCAAAGGTTTCCAGCGTTTCCAAGTTTTGAGCCAACCATTCCTCCACCGTCGCCGCCAGCTTAGCAGAGAGACAATCCCGCCAAGCCTGACGTTGTACAGAATGGGCATCCTGTTTACACCATTGTGCGATCGCGTGAGACAGCGTTTCTATTTTATCCGGTAAAGGTTTAATTAACTCCGCCAACTCCGCTAAGTCTTGGGTCGAAAAAAGCGAACGGCGGGTATTTAACAGTTCAATAAACGCAGCCACATTATCTTCCGAAAATGACTGTACTGCTAGTTGAACAACATTCAGCGGTAAATCCAATCCCTCCGCAATCATCTCCACACTCGCACCCAACTGCATCATCCGAGGGATAGCTTCTAACTTGGCTTTGAATTTGCCTCGTTGTTCACCTTCTACTAACCCTTCCTGTCTGCCTTCGATTAACCCTTCTTGCTTGGCTTCCTGATAAACCTTAGTGTTTCTGAGTT
>NZ_JBKHHI010000581.1:0-3144 GCF_046539235.1 Coleofasciculus sp. | reverse complement strand
TGTAACTGCTGGAGAACTTGAGCCTCACGTTCAAAGAGTTTCAAGTCTTCCCACTGCATCTGAGGATTAAAGGCGAGGAGTTTGAGAATCACTGGCTGGCTAGGTTGCGCCAACAGATCCATCGCCAACCAAGTTTGACGACTCGCATTCTGACCCAGCTTTTGTTGAAGCTGATAGCGCTGATGCACTACATCTGGGAGTTGTAGCATCCTCACACCTCGGTTACGATAGCAGCTTTCTCTCTAAGGTAACTTAAGAAACTCCGCTATAGTGAGTAGTTACTGGTTATTGGACAATGAACAATCAACCATGAACAAACTATTACATCGATGGACAACGGGGAACCGCAACTATCTGGGAATTCTCGGACTGATTTGGCTAGCCAGCGCTTTGTGCGATCGCCTGTGGTTTGCGCTTGATAATTCTGTCCCTGCTTGGGATGAGGCGGATTATTTGACGGGTTCGTTAAATTATTGGCAAGCGTTGCAGCATCCTGAATGGTTCTCTGGGGAATGGTGGACGAATTTCTGGCAACTTTCGTCTAAAATACCGCCGTTTACGTATATCGCTACGGCGATTATTCAACATGTTTTTGGTCGGGGAACGGATCAAGCGACGCTGGTTCTGTTACTCTTTCATGCTATTCTTATCGGTTCAGTTTATGGCTTGGGTGTCCAACTTTTCAATCGTCGGGTAGGATTATGGGCGGCTGGATTAACGGTGCTTTTACCGGGACTCTATCGCTATCGTTTAGAATTACTGCTGGATTATCCCCTAACGGCTGTTGTTACACTTAGTTTCTTCTGTCTCACAGTTTGGCGAACTCAAAGTTTAAAACCTGTAATTGCTAAACCGCAACCCAATTACCAATCCCTACTCTGGGCAATAATCTTTGGTTTGTCCCTAGGATTAGCGCTAATGGTAAAGCAAACAGCGCTATTTTTTCTATTTATACCAATTATCTGGGTTATTGCGGGGACAATTCGACGGCGAAACTGGGGGCGTTTGGCTCAGTTAATCGCGGGATTGTTGGTGTCTGTGTTGATATTTGGTTCCTGGTATCGCATTAACTGGTTACTCATTTTAACCTCTGGGAAACGAGCCACGTTAGATTCCGCGATCGCCGAGGGTGATCCGGCGCTGAATACTTGGGAGGCTTGGCTTTATTATGGGAAGATTTTACCTTTTTTGGTGTCCTGGATTCTGTTGCTTGTGCCGATTGTGGGTTTGATTCTTTATTGGCGCAAAAAAGAGAGAGTTTGGCGTAGGGAAAGGAACGATGTTTTTTCAACGCAGAGGGGCGCAGAGGTTAACGCAGAGGGGCGCAGAGGGTTTCAGAAAGGATATGGGTTGGGTGGGTTACGTTGGTCTTTGGGTTGGCTGACTGTGTTTTTGATTGGGGGGTATTTACTATGTTCTCTAAATGTGAATAAGGATGCTCGGTATATTTTGCCATTGTTGCCTGTATTTTCGTTAGTTTTAGCATCGGGTTTGGTTTTATGGCAAGGTGGTTGGGGTAAGTCTGTTCGCTGGGGTACGGTGGGGTTTGCGTCTGTGTTAATGGTGCTGAATTTGTTTCCTTTGGGCGGTGGTTTTTTAACTCAAGTTCTTGCGCCGCGTGTTCAACATTTCCCCTATTTTAGAGAACCTGTTCCGCTGGCTCAGGTGATTGATGAAATTATCCAAACTTCTCCGAATTTACAGACAACGTTAGGCGTATTACCATCAACGCCGGAAATTAATCAGCATAATTTAAATTATTATGGGGCGTTGCGGGATTTTCAGGTGTATGGGCGTCAGGTGGGAGTACGAGAAAAGCAAGTTGAACAGGATGCGCGATCGCTCTCTTGGTTTGTGACGAAGACAGGGGATCAAGGTTCTGTTCCTGAGGCGCAAACGGCTATGGTGGAGAAGGTTGAAAAAGGCGGAGAATTCCAACTCCAGAAGACGTGGGATTTACCCGATGGTAGTCTGCTCAAGCTTTATCACCGACATCAGCCATTTTTCCAGGTAGAAAAAGTTAACAGAAAACAGTCAATTATCGGGACAGAGTTAGACCCAATTGTAGGGGCGGGTTTAGGAACTAACTTCAGATACCTACCAATAAAAGTTCAACAAAACCCGCCCTCCTCGCCAATGAATGAACAACAAAATAAGCCCTTATTCAACAGCCTGCCCTTAAGCGTAGTCGAAGGGTTAAATAAAATTAAATTAAATCGGGTGATTGTCCCAGAGACAGCCCCCCCTGGTTTCCCTGTACCTGTTACTTACGAATGGACAGGAGATTGGCAACCTTTACAATCGGGAATTGTGTTATTAACTTGGCATTCGCTGGAAGCAGGAGATCAATATCAATGGTTACATGATCATGGTATTGCCATGGGAAATTTGTTTCCGAAGTCCACAAACAACCGTCAACTATCAACCGTCACCAATCCATCACCCAAATACCAGGTTATTGAACAGATGGCGATGTTACCTCCATCCGATATCCCAGCCGGAACCTATGCATTAAAAGCCACCTATTTGAATCGAGAGACGGGGGAAACCTATCCGATATCAGTACCAGCCGTTCAAATAAAAATTGACCCAAAAGCGTCTACAACACCTGCACCGGAATTAGATTTAATCACCCAATTTCGCACATTAGCAGCGACTTTACCAAATGGTTCTGATTCTATGGAGGCTATCTTTGAACAAACAGGGCGAATTAATCAGTATGACCCAATTCAGGATTATCTCGTGCAGGCAGATTTGGCGTTAACTCATCGGTTAAAGTTGGAACCACAACGGTTAGATTTGGCTTATGCTCTAGCTTTATCTAAGGTTTTGCAGGTAGATGCTCAGGGTGCGATCGCAGCGTTAAAACGGGTTGTCCAGCTTGATCCCCAAAATCCTTATGCTCATGCTTATCTTGCCTTCGTTTATCTGTATGAATGGCGGGGTCAAGATGCCCAAACTGCGCTCAAGCCTGCCTTAAATCTCAGCCCCAATCTGCCAGAAGTTCAAGCCCTTTCTGGTATTGCTGCCCTGATGCAAGGAAATTTGGTTAAAACCTGGTATTTTATTGAAAAATTGAGAAATTAGTTATTCGTCATTGGTCATTGGTCATTGGTCATTGGTCATTGGTCATTGGTCATTGGT
>NZ_JBKHHI010000580.1:0-3170 GCF_046539235.1 Coleofasciculus sp. | reverse complement strand
CATCAATAGCGAAACTGGATTCCCTAAACCCGCCCCTACACATTCAAATTAGGTATTCTACCCTACTTAATCCGAGCCACTCTCCATCGTTCGGTCAGCCCATCTAATTGCATGAACCATGGAGTGATTATAGCAGTGAATAACGACAGTTCAACTCAGTCGGTTCATGAAAATAAACTCAACCCTATTAGCGGTATTAATTTGTTGATCAACTTCATTAAAAATTAGGATCAAGAGGATCAAGCTGATAACGTTTGAGCCTCACTATCGAGGGGTTGCTGAATAAGTCTTGTGGGGAAGAGAGGCAACAGTTTCAACACTGATTCAACAAGTCCTATAGAGTTCTCTGTGTCAATCTGTGTCCCTCACTATTCAATGGTCTGTCTGTGCCATTTCCTTATCTGTGTAATCTGTGTTTTTGTCAAGACCCTGTAATGATTTTTATCTCAACTTTACCAAAATATATGCGTCCAAGGGGACGTTGGACAGGAGACGAGAACCAAACATTATACAAAGTTTCACCAAAATTCAAGGGGTTTAGCTGGATCTAAATTATTTTTGCCCACAAAAAACCCACCATAGATAATATACCTGAAAACCGCACATCCGGCTCACAATGGCTGAATCCCCTGTGAATTCGTAGATTATTCCGGAAACGGAGAAAAAAACGAGCAATTATGATGTTTTGTTAAGACAAAGAACTGATTTAAATATTTAACCCTTTTTTGGGGAAAGAATAGTTTGAATTATCAGAACTTGACAGGTTTAGCCTAAACAACCTTGAGGAAAGCTAAAGATATGTCTGTAGCCAAGGATACAAAAACTACAAATTGGTATGTAGCCAATAGTCGTCATTATCTGAAGAATGCGATCGCCCTTCTTAATTCGCACTTATGTAATCAAATTAATCACATGACCAGAGCGTGATCGATTACTATGCCAAGAACAAATTAGACCCAAAGGACCGGGGTCAATGAGAGTTAGAGGTGAGCTTCGCACCCAATTTTGTCCCTGACGTCGTAATTCAAATAGCTGTACCGCCCCTAAATACTTTACTCCAGAAACGCTTTGCAATAAAGTAACAATATCCGATGAATAAACTGGGCGACCAAATGACCACCCGTTCCCCTCTGACCCCCCAGTTAAAGGATTGAGAAAGCGATAGAGTGCGGTTTGTAGTTTCAATAGTATTTCTTGTTGGGCACGGGGATTATTATAAGCTGCATCGAGAGCAACTTCCGTTTGTACCGCAACCCCAACGTAATCGGGTTGGCTACAGAGGATTTCTACACCGAGTAACCGTCGTTCATCGAGATAACTCAACACTCGTTCAGTGAGTTGCGGGGTTAGGGTTAATACATCTGGATCAATGCCTTCACCGCGCTCAATCCCATCCGTATTGGCGTTGGGTACAAGCAGCAGACGTACTCGTCCGGCGTCTTCTTGGCGAATGGGTGATAAGCATAACACGCGAGCAATAGAGCCGCCTCCGGCTTCCATGGCTAGGTATTCAAAATCTTCGCGAGTGACGGCGCGATCGCGGGTTCTTAGGAGTCGCGGTACCCGGATCACGGCTTGTTCTAAGGATTCCGCATCAGCGCCATTCCGGGCGGGAGAATAGTTAATCACGTTCGCCACATAAGGAACAGCGGATTTGAGGACTTGAATCGCGCCTCGTTGCACGTTACCATGTTGACCGCCCCCAATGCGATAGGCAACCATTTGTATCACCGCACCTCTAGGGGGAACTGCGCCATATTGACGTTCCATCGACTGCATCGCTGCGCCATCCCGTCGTTCTACCGCACCAGTTCCACCATTGACTAAACTGAGCATTTGCGACGGGACTCTCTGGGACTGAGAACGCCACCGCGTTTGTTCTCGCAGTTGAGAGGGTTCTCGTAATAGGGGACCAAATTGAATGATGCCAGTAATTGCATCAATGGTATAGTGCAGGTCTTCCGGACCTGAGTCGGCAAAATCATTGACTTCTTGCCAGATTTGGGGTAATCCTCCAGGCGGAATCACCAGAAGATGTTCCTCTTCCCGACGCGGTAAAATTCCCCGTCCTTGCAGTTGAAAGGTTTGACCGGGATTTCCATCACTTTCGCCGAGGATTTCATTACGAATCGTAGTACATTGGGTGACTTCAACAGTACCGCCAATCGACCGGACATCTAAACCAACGATGCGCGGGGAACGCATATAACCGGGTTGATTGAACTGAGGTTCAGCGTAAACACAGCGCAGCCAGCGCCCCTGATAGGTAACAAATTGGGTAACGGGTAAACGCAAGGGTAAATGGAGGACAACATCCGCCCCTTGTAACGGATCACCCCCTTGACGGATCAGTTCGCTGAAACTAAATCCTTTGGTGCTATCATCCGCTTCTTGTAGCAGGATAGGTTGCCAAAACATACCATTCCAAGCTTGCCAAAGGCGAGGGGGATCTTCAGGATTAATCCCGGTGGAGGTAGCGGCTTCACCCCTAATCCGGAGGGCGATAACATTGCCTTCGATGGGTTGATCCGCCTCAAAGACGAGATAAAAGCAATTTCCCACTTGGGGTTGTTCATTAAAAATAGATAATTCCAAGCCCTCCCACTCGCCACTGGGGCGCTGAGTCCAAGTTCCCACGAAGCGATCGCGCAGGATTTGGGGTTGAGCTTCATCGGTGTCTGAGGTGAGAAAATGGCGGATACTGGGTTTAGCAATCACCAGGGGGCGATTGGTGCTAAAGATAATCGCATCGTCGGTTTGGGTGCGTACCGTCGCCACTTCGGTTCCTGTGGGAATCGTGTAGGCTTCGGGGAGAGACGAACTCAGATAAAATGTTTGTTGGGTTTGAGCTGGGGTTGGGGCTTGCAGGCGAATCCCCAGTAATTCCAGAAAGGTAACATAGTTACGCCGGGGAACCTGATTGAACCGCAGCAACATTTGGTCAGTTAACCAGGCGAACAGTTCAATCAGCGTGATTCCTGGATCACTGGGGTTGTAATTCGTCCACTCTGGACAATAGCGGGGGATACGGAGGATACACTCTTCCACCAAATCCTGAAACGTGCGATCGTCTAAATCAGATTTTGGTAAATTCGGTAAAAAATCAAATTCCATAGTTTGTCATTTGTCATTTGTCATTTGTCATTTGTCATTTGTCATTTGTCATTTGT
>NZ_JBKHHI010000579.1:0-3187 GCF_046539235.1 Coleofasciculus sp. | reverse complement strand
TAGCGCTGCTAGCACTAAAGTGCTTACTACCAACAGAGTTTGTCATCAGCGCTTTAGCGATGCTAGCACTAAAGTGCTTACTACCAACACTATTCCCTGAGGTATATCGCGGTGCGACTACCATCGGAAACGCAAACTCATAATCCCCGCCCTCAAATTTCAGGCTATCGGTATAGCGAATCGTTACCTGAATACTTTCCCCTGGTTTAATATTCGCCAACGACTGAGTAAACACATTTGCCCGTTCTTGTTCTAATAACCCCGCCGTTTTCCCCGCTTTTTTCGCTTTCTCATAAATTTGCTTGGCTTCCTGGCGTTTCTTAATCACGCCACGAATAATCCGATCATCCAGTTTAATTTCCATATCATCCACCGCCGCTTCATCGGGTAGGGGGAATTTATAGACGGCTTCTAAGGGATGATCAAAGGGATTGGTAAAGGTTTGGGTAACTTCCACCCGCGACACATTCCCAGTAATTTTTGTGGCGACTTGGGTATGTTCTAAAGGGAATACCTGCTGTTGTCCATTAACTGTGGCGAAAAGTCCCCCAGTTTGAGTCGATGATGTTGTTAGTGACTCGTCCTGAATTGGATTCGTTACAACCGGGTTACGGCGAGAAACCTGCTGGGTTACAGGTGATACTAGATACCGAATTCCGGCAAATCCCACAATCAATGCTGTACTCGCCACCAACCATTGTGTTCCCTTGCTTCCACGCTGAGAACGGGTTAAATCCTTTAATACCGCTTCCGCCGATTGATAGCGCCGTTTGGTCGCACTTTGCAGCAGGGTATTCAGAATCTTTGCTAAGGGTTTACTGATTGACCTGTTCGCGTTTAAATAATCCTGCCATACCCAAGCATCTTCATGACTATCAAATAAATCAAAGGGCGGTATTTGCGTCAGCAGGTGAATACAGGTAACGCCTAAACTGTATAAATCACTCGCAAAAACAGCTTTTCCGCGCACCTGTTCCGGCGCAGTGTAGGCGGCTGAACCAATCACCGTTCCGGTGCGTTCCAGAATCGTTTCTGTGGCAAACTTAGCCGCACCAAAATCCACTAAAACGAGATTGCCATAACCGGGACGACGAATAATATTTTCCGGTTTAATATCCCGGTGAATAACCTGATGACTATGGATAAACTGGAGAACAGGTAATAAATCGCGCAACAGCAGGCGGATTTTTAATTCACTGAAGGGTCCTTCCCTGGCGAGTTCAGCGGCTAGGTTTTGTCCGTGGATAAATTCTTGAACTAAATACTGACGCTTGTCTTGGCTAAAATAATCTAATAATTGGGGAATTTGGGAATGATGTCCCAAAGTTTTTAAGCGTTGGGCTTCTTGTTCAAATAGTTCAGCAGCTTTCTCCTGATTCGTGGTGCTTTGGTGTTGGGGGAAAAACTGCTTAATCGCACAGTCGGGGTGATTGGGATTGGATTCATCCACGCCGCGAAAGGTTCTGCCAAAGCCACCTTGTCCCAGGGGATGAATTGCCCGATAGCGACCGGATAAGAGTAACTCTGAACCGCAACTGTGACAACTGAGTGCATCTCGCAGATTCTCTGGATGCTGACAATCTGGTTTAAGACAATAGCATTGAGAGGGATGAGAGGCAGTGCTGTTTTCAGGGTTAGCGGTGGTCATGGCATCCAGTTCTCTAAGTCCTTGAGGTTATTCTAGCTGGTGAGAATGGAAAAGGGGTGATTGTGAATTACTGTTTCAATAATGATAGTTTCTGCAAAGTTTTTTTACAAAAGCTAAAGTTGATCTAAGTCGTGGTGACATGTCTGTCCAGCCAAGACTGAAAATGACCCGCTTATCAGGAGATTGTATGCCATTATACGCCGAGTTACACCGTCATCTGGGGGGTTCAGTGGTTCCTCGGATTCTCTGGCGATATTTTCAACGTCAAACTGATCCGTTGACCCAGAAATTTGCCGACTATGATCACTTTGAGGAATTTTACACGCGATCGCGCAATACGTTAGATGAGTATTTGGAACTGCACACGTTGGTAGAACATGTGCAAACGGCGCAAACTTTGCCCTATTTTATTTATCGCTTAATTCGCGGCGCGTATATCTTTGAGAATTTAGCTTATTTAGAATTGCGTTATACGCCTTATTTACGCACGCCGGAAGAATTAAGTCAATCGGAACGGATTGATCAGATGGCACAGATTGTGGAGATTGTCGGACAAGCCAGTCAGGTCAAGGATTATCCGATGGTGACGAGTCAGATTCTCTGTATGCATGCGCGGCTTCCCTATGACGTGAATAAGGCAATTGTTGACCTCGCCGCCCAAAGGAAGGATTATGTCTGTGGGGTGGATTTGGCAGGAGGCGATGCCCATTATGGGGAACGATTAGCAGAATTTGTCGGACTCTATCAGTATGCGCGATCGCTCGGTCTGAATACAACGGGTCATCTTTACGAAACCAGCGACGGTTGTTATCCCGAACTGTTGCCGTATTTAATGCGGATTGGTCATGGGATTCATATTCCCTTAAAATATCCAGAGTTGTTAAAAGACGTTGCTCAGCGACAGCAATGTTTAGAAGTATGTCCCACGACGTACTTAAAAACAGGAACATTGGAGGATATTTATCAACTGAAAGTCGTCTTTGATTCCTGTTTCGAGGCGGGAGTTGACATTGCTATTTGTACCGATAATGCCGGATTAAATAATGTGCGATTACCGTTTGAATACGAAAGTTTATTAACCCAAGATGTGATTGATTTTGAGCAAGTGCAAGCTTGTCAAAATGCCGCTTTTCGCCATGCCTTTGCCTGGCCCCATCAACAGCATCCCGCCTCTCTCTTAACCGGATTACTAAAAAATCCCAGAGACGAGGTTGTCGCCGCCAATGGTACACCCAGAACCAAGGATTAAGTAGTAGATACCCGCTGACATAAATTAACACTTGTTAGGGGTGACCTGCTGACATAAATTAACACCCTGTAGGGGCGACCCGCTGGCATCAATTAACAACGGTAGTCCACTCAATTTGCTCGGGTCGCCCTCTCCTCCTGTTTAAGCGAATATCACGTCGCCCCACCCAAGGTGACCCAAATCCCAGTTAAATCAACACCAAAGGATTGGAGAACAAAAGCACTACCCCAGAGAAAAATCACAAAAGGGACAACCCCTTCAAGGAGAGGCAGTAGCACGTGGACTAGCTA
>NZ_JBKHHI010000578.1:0-3193 GCF_046539235.1 Coleofasciculus sp. | reverse complement strand
GTCATTGGTCATTGGTCATTTGTCATTGGTCATTTGTCATTGGTCATTGGTCATTTGTCATTTGTCATTTGTCATTTGTAGGGGTTTGGTCTCCAAACCCCCTATTTAATCAGGAAATTGAGGGTTGAGTTGGGGCGGGTTTAGTTACATTTTGGTGGGGTAATAAAGGATAGTTGTCAAACCCGCCCCTACAGATGTCCGTTTAAACCCGCCGAATTAGGGTCAAACCGTCACGCAAGGGTAAGACAACCTGTTCCACCCTGGAATCATCCGTAACCACCTGATTAAATTTGGCGATCGCGTCTCCATTCGGTGTCCGTTCTTCGGGTGCTAAATAAACCTGTCCTTGTAGTAAGGTATTATCGACACAAATTAATCCATCTGGCGCTAATAATTGAGTATCTAAGAGCATCTGATAATACTCCACATACTCCTTTTTATCCGCATCAATAAATACCAAGTCAAACGACTCTCCTGCTTTCGCTAATTGACGCAGTGTCTCCAAAGCTGGGGCGACTTTTACGGTAATTTTGCCACCATGAGGTGAGGCTTGGAAACAGGTTTGGGCAAAACTTGCCACATACTCATCCACCTCACAAGCAATGACTGATCCATCTTCGGGTAATCCTTCCGCCATCGCCAAAGCGGAATAGCCTGTGAACATACCAATTTCTAGGACACGTTTCGCCCCAGTCATCTTGACAAACATCTTCAACGTTTGTCCTTCCACATGTCCCGATAACATCTCCTGTTCTAACTGGCGCACTGTCTCGCCATCGGAGAATAGTCTACTCCAATCTTCGGTGCAGGTTTTCTCAACTAAGGCGGTTAAGGCGGGAGAATCTGGCGTTGTATTTTGATTCAGGTACGGTTCAAGTTTAGCCGCGAGTTGATAGGCTTTTTGTAGAGAACGCGCCAGTTGCGGATGTTGTGCTGCGTCTACTAATTCCAGGGTTTGTTCCAGGTGTTCGACTAGAATTCCCAGGGGAGTAACCGGACGTGCGATCGTTTCTTTTGCTACAGTTGGCATGATTTGTTTCCTTAATGGTGTGGCAATTTGTACCAGACGTTGCAGGGTAGAGACGCGCCATGGCGCGTCTCTACATTGGGGGATAGAATTATTCCAAACCTAAATCCTTTAGGAGAACAATGCCCGATAAATCACCTCATCAGCAATTTTGGCTAACTCCTCATCGTTTCCTAAGGTAGCGAAGTGAGTTTCAACTAAGCGCGGACCATAGTCTTCAAGCAGTTCAAACAGAACCGGATCATCCGTCACCGCCATTTTAATAATTTCCGCCATGCCATTGCGGATATGACCTGTGGCGAGGGTGCGGAAAAAAGTGCGATCGACTAAGGTTAGTACGGGTGGATGATACGCCCCAATACTATTCTTAAATTGTTTGCCATTGGTACAGGTACGCGGACTAGGACCGGCATCAATCGCCGCGACTACCGTTGTCCCCACCATGTTCGACTCCAATATTGTTAGCGTCTCGGCTTGGCAATGAGTCAATTAAATCTTCCCGGATTGTCTCCGTTAATCCGGCTTGAGGAAAGGTTGTTTGTGGAGTCATTGTAGATTGGTTTTTCCTGTACTTATGACATGAAAGGGTGTTGTAGAGTTCTGAAATTATTGGCAGCGAAAATTAACTCGATGCCAAGGGAAACACTGTTGTAAAATTTGGCAAATCATACCAGAGAAGCCGCGTAGACAAGCATTGAATGGCACTGATTTAAGGGAGTAAGCACAAAGCGATACTAGAGCGCTCACAGGCTTACCTACAAACACTTAATTCAGCACTATTCTGTTTAAGGCTTCTCTCAAATTGACCCAAAACACAGGGATCTTGGTTGATTCAATTACTCTCAACCAAGTGGGTCATCAGGGTTAATCCTGATTGACTATGTTTTTCCAATTTTCAATGGTGTTATTGAATTTTGGAAAAAAGGACAGAAAACCACTATCTAAATTGCTAACCTGAAAGCCCTAGCGCCAAGGGAGTACAATAAGTAGACGACTCACTTGACTCGCTTGCCAGGTAATCCTGACAAGCAGCTCTAGTCTTCCATTAGCGGGTTTTGGGTTAAATACTTTGTCAAAATGCCCGTTGGCAAAACGGTGAACCAATTGATTTTGTCAAAGGGTCTTACTTACAAAGCAAACTTGGCTTGCCACCGATCTTACGCCTCACTAGCGCCGTTGTTGCCAACCAATAGTCTGTTTGATCGATAGGCTTCCATTTTAAATTACACCCGTGATTAATTTGCTGATCAGGGTTCAGCGGTTTGGTGGTAAGATTCGTCATTGCTGCTCGAAATTTTTTATCAATCATGAGTGTGTTACTGTATCTCTGACCATAAACAATTTTCGGCAGGTAAGGGAGGTCGCCCTCGTTTCAAGATTTAATGCACGTTTGCTAGTCTAACGCTTTACGTTTCTTACTCTTTCGCTGATTTAAGGAATTTATAAAACTTTTAAAAAGCAATATGTAAAACTTATTAAAGTGGTTGCTTCAAAAAATAAATAAAGTATTATTTGTCAATAAGTAAAAATACTGGTTATGCCCGAAACGGGAAATTAATCAACGGGAAAACGGCGGTCAATGATTGACTATCCCCTAAAGCCAGTTCTATCTCACGGACTTCTCCTAAATTATCGGGTATGGCATCCAAGGTGGCAGCTTCTTTAATAAAATAAATCCATTTATCGCTTAAACTATTTAATTCTGACAGGGTTTTATTAAATTTTGGCAATTCTATAAAAATGAGTTGCAATTCGGTATCGGGATAGGCATTTTTTTTCGTTATGCAGATAAGTTTTGACCTTTCGCGTGACTCAAGAGAACCTGGCGCGTGATACCAAATCCGGAGAACGCTACCCTCGTTATAGCGCTACGCGCCAGGGAATAGGCAATAGGCTTTCTTTGAAGACACAAGCTTACCTGACAAGGGATTGAGCGATTTGAATTTTTCTGGATATGTCCTAACCTTAGTGCGTAGTGCTATATAACCCAGTCCGCGCAGGCGGACTTTGTTTGTGTAGCAGCGATTTCAATCGCCGTGGCAAAAGGGGATAATAAAGGCTTAGACGAATATTGATTGGCTCTTTCACATTTCTTAGAGCCTACATAATTTAACTCGATAATCCCAACAGCGATCAGCACAATACCTACCCGCGTCAAAATTTGTC
>NZ_JBKHHI010000577.1:0-3195 GCF_046539235.1 Coleofasciculus sp. | reverse complement strand
GGATTTCGGGGATCACCTTTTCCTTTGAGCACCTCTACTAATGGTTTGGGGGGTTGGGAACGATGGAGAATGCGATTATGAGATTTGCCTAAGGAACAGCCTTCCCAAAACTGGATGCGTTTTTCTGGATCGGGTGAAAAGTCTTGGATATATACCTCAATCGCGTTTTCCAGAAACTGTAGCATTTGCTGAACTTGCGATCGGTTGTGTTGCCAAAGTTGACTATCGGGATAATAATCTTGAATCACTTGGCAGGTTAGCTGAAGACTTTGCCAAGTCGCTTTGAGTTGGTATTGTTGACTTAAAATGAATCCATCCAGATCAGGTGATGACATAACGGTTCACTGAGAGTTAAATTGATTAGCGCTATGCTATTGGGCATTGCCTATCTAGACTTAGGCAAAGAGAACAGCCAATAAGGACTATGTAATTTTATCATCATAGCTTGAAGGACACCTTTGTAGTTGCGCTGTCTTCGCCATAAAGGTTCGCATTCCTTACTCTCAAGTAGGCTTTGATAAACTGGGTTCTGGCGACAGTCGTCACTGACACAGCTAACATTGTGGAATAGATTTGACCATTGAATTGGGCGCAAGTCTTTGCGCCCCTACGATTTCGCGGCTAATGCTTAATTCATCAAATTAGCTGTGCCACGCCACTACTGACTGACTTAAGGCGGGTGGGCAATGCCCACCCTACGGTATAAGCTGTTCGGCATTTAAACCTTAATGTCAATAATGGCAAAATCCTTGGTGTGCGAGCCAGCCAGCTCGCTACTAACACCCAATTTAAATGCATAACCGCTGATCAAGGGTGGAGGCGAGCTGAAAATGCAATTTTTCAGTGCCATTAGACTTTGGAGTAATCTAAGAGTTTAACAATAACGTTTCTGGTTTCATGAATACCAGCCAACTTCCCCAGACAAGAGCGCAACGGATTGACCATATTATCAAACAGCGCCAACCTCTAGCCCAAGGCATACAACGGGTAGAAAACCATCTCGCTCAACTTTCCTCCGCCTTGGGCGAATTAGAACGGTATCGCCAACGGCTGGAGGTATCTTTCGGTGAGAGTGAAATGCAAGATAAATTAAATACCGTTCATCTATCTTATCTGCTCCGACAGCTTCAAGTTGAATCCGAGCATCTGAACAGTCTGCAAAAACGATTCTCACGTCCCACCTTAAATATTGGTGTTGTCGGATTAATGGGACAGGGAAAAAGTACATTACTGAAAACCTTAAGTGGACTTAGCGATAATGAAATTCCGGCACTAGAGGGAGGCGCTTGCACGGCGGTTCGCAGTACAATTAAAAATTATCAAGGGGAATCCTTAGCCAACAAAAATCCCGAGGAGAAAACGGTTCAATTTAATGGCGTTGGCTCTAGTTTATATGGTATTCAGGAGCAGATGGTTTTACCTAAACCTAATCCCTCTGTTCACGTTGAAGTCACGCTGCATTCGGAATCATCCTTTTTAAATGAAGTCATTTACCCCTATTATGATGAACTGGGTTTGACGGAAAAACCTTATAGTTTAGAGGAGTTCGCTAACCAGGTATTTCCCGAACAAGGAGTAGCCGGAGCGAGCCATGAAGAGATGTACAAACGCCTGTGTTTTGATTACCATCAGCATCTCAGTCAGTATCGCTCATTGATTCGGTCAGGAAATCCGCGATCGCTAAAAATTAAGCCTGAGCAAATTACCGATTATGTCATGCAGAAACGCGATGGCACTCAACAGAATAACTTAACCACATTCAAACACTTGGCGGTGAAAGAGGTTAAGATAGTTTGCCCATTTAAGAATCCTGATGTAGGCAAAATTGCGCTGGTCGATGTTCCGGGTTTAGGTGACTCCAAGTTAGGCGATGAAACGCTGATGTTAGAAACCTTGGGTAATGAAGTTGATGTGGTTTTGTTTATTAAACGACCTGATCCGCAGCGTTATCAATGGCAACGCCTCGATACTCAGTTATATGATCAAGCAGCACAAGCTCTCAATGATCTAGAAAAACGGTCATTTATGATTTTAAATTATAGTCGCAGAACTGAGAATCTCAGAGCGTGTCAACGTCTTAAACAAAATATTGATACGATTCAGGTAGTACAGACCGAAATAGCAGATTGTTCTGATCCAGATGATGCTAATCGAGTCTTTAATCAGGTTTTAGACTATCTAACGGTGAATATTCAAGACTTGGATAAGCGATACGCGAGTCGTTGCCAAAGTAACCTGCAACACTTGCATCAGCAGATTCAGCAAGCACTGGAAAAATCGGCTCAATCATTGGGATATAATTCGGGCGAATCTCGCCAATTTAGACGATTATTTGAGCAACTATCTCAGGAACTTATCCAAGGACTTTTAGAACTGAGAAATCAACTGAAAGAACAATGTGAAGCGATTGATCCAGACTTTCAGGTTGCGGTGCAAGCTGCATTGAAAAACTGTCAAACGGATAAAGGGATTCCAGAGACAGATCAGGAGATTATCAGCCGCAGTTGTGAATTTGAGTTTAAAGAATCCTATCAAGCTATCTACCGAGTTTACATTCGAGAACTACGAATTCATTTATCCCGGCATTTTTTACAAGTCGATAAAGGCTTAAGACTATCGATTGATAAAGTAAAGTCGTTGGTGACTGAGGTTTTAGTTAATCAAGGTAAGTTGGGTGAATTAACCTCAACCAGAGGGGCTGAGTTTCTCAAAGACATGGCAGATTTACTCGCACAACGGGGAAACCAACTAGAGTTAGGGTTTAGAACGCTTTGGGAGTTTGAGTTTTCTTATGGGAGTGTTTTGTTACATTTAATTCGCAAACAGCTGGATCAAATTCTGCAATCAGATATTGATTTAAGTCTGGCGGAAGTTGTCGGTATTTTACCTGATCCATCCAATGCTTCAGATGTGCTAAGAAATTTGGAAAAATTGCATGAGCAAGCGGTGGCGTCTTGCCAGGAAACATTAAATAGTTGGCTGACGGCACCCAGTCAAGCTCGTTATTATATGGTGCAAGAATTTATAGATTTGGTTATTTATGCCAGAGATATGAAGCGGGAGTGGGAAATTTTCCTGAGTGATGAGGATATTCGTGCAAAGGTTTGGTTAGAATTCAAGGAGTTAGAAACCCGGAAGCAAGACCAACAAAATTGGCGTCAGGCGGTGGCAAAAGTGGTGACAATTAATCAGGCG
>NZ_JBKHHI010000576.1:0-3198 GCF_046539235.1 Coleofasciculus sp. | reverse complement strand
ATTTAATGGAGTATCCGCCGTAACCCACCGATGTTAACGGAAAAATATATTATTGAATCAATATTTCAGGGTATTAGCGTTACTTGTAAGGGCACGGCATTGCCGTGTCCCTACTAAATTTACCGACTCTTAATTTTATGCTGGTTGTTGCACGGGTAAATCGGCAGTCTTCCAGGCACTCCATGAACCGGGAATATTGATAACATTCTCAAACCCATGCTTTTGCAGCAAACTGGCAGCTATAGACGCCCGATATCCACTACCACAGTAGGTGGCTACGGTTTTACTTTTATCTAACTGATCCAGTTTTTCTTCGAGATGGGGGACATAAATATGTTCAGCGCCAGGGATGCAGCCACTGTGGAATTCTTTGTCAGTTCGCACATCTAACACCGTCAGCTTTGAGTCTTCCTTGTGCTGATTCAACTCATGCACCGTCCACTCACCCAGGTGCTGTAAGGGTAGCCCCGCATTCTGCCAACTCTTCATCCCATCATGGAGATATCCGGCTAAGTTATCGTAACCCACGCGGAATAACTGTTCGGTAACCAATGATAAATCCCGCGCACTTTCTACAACTAATAGCAGCGTTTTTTCTGGGTCAATCATCCAGCCTATCCAGTTAGGAAAGGCAGATTGCAGGGCAATATTAATCGCACCAGGTATATGTCCACCCCCAAATGCCAGCATCGAACGGGTATCAATGACAATGGTGTTTTCATCTGCCATTTTCTGTTGAAATTCTTGAGGAGATAAGGGTTGCAATGTTGGCACACACCCTTTAATCGATGCGCCTTTTGCGTTCACTTTTTTTAAGCGGGAGTAGTGAGTGGGGGGTTCTGGCATATCGCCCAAAATCCACTCGACAAATTCGGCTTCGGTTCGCTGTTTATAGGCGTCACTAAAAATCCGTTCATTCCCAATTGTACTCTGTCGGCGATCGCCTATGGATTTACCGCAGGCTGAACCCGCACCGTGACAGGGATAGACTTCGACGCGATCGCCTAATGGGACTAATTTGTCGAATAATGAGTGATACAGTTGCGCCGCCTGTTTTTTCTCGGTTCCTGTACCGACTAAATCGGGACGCCCAACATCCAAATTAAACAGCGTGTCTCCTGTGAGTACGCCAAAGGGTTCTTTCCCCTGTTGAGCATCATGAATTAACAAACAGATGTGTTCTGGCGTATGTCCCGGCGTATGCAGGGCGCGGAGGGTAACTTTACCCAGTTGTAATTCGTCCCCTTCACTCAGTTGCTGTATCTGGAACTGATAATCCTCACTCTTCCCGCCGTAAATTGTTGCGCCAGTACGGGCTTGAAGTTCCGATGCGCCGGATACAAAGTCGGCGTGGATATGGGTTTCTAAGATATGGGTAATTCTCACACCCCGCGATCGCGCTATTTGCAAATAGATATCTACGTCACGACGCGGATCGATAACGGCGGCTACACCCGCTTTGTCATCTCCCACTATATAGGATAGCAGCGCTAGTCCTTCGGTGTTAATTTGTTCTAAAACTAATGCCATGATTCGTTCTCCGATTAAGGATTAACTCGCTGAGGAATGCTGTGAAATATAATTTTTGAAGAATTCTTTCATTTGAGGGGATTTCTCACAATCAAAGCCCATGGTTTTCCCTTTTTCCATGGCTTGTTCTGCGGTCATTCCTTCGCGAGTTGCCACATACATTAATGCCATCATCCCCGAACGTAACCCACTCTTGCAGTGAATTAGGGCTGGCTTGGGCAGTTCTTCGATTTGTTGGAGAACTTGGCTTGCCAGTTGATCCGTTAGGGTATCAGGTTTAACGGGGATGTTGACATAGTGCAATCCGGCGGCGGCGGCTTGCTGCTTTTCATCACTAGCGAACCCCTCTTCCCCAGGCGATCGCAGATTTAATACCGATTTTACCCCTTCTTGAACCGCTTGTTGCAGTTGCTCCGGTGTCACCTGATTGGTGGCTACGGTTAAGTTATCGTTTATCTTTTTGGCGTTTTCCATGATTGTCTAGCTCCTTGTTAAAATGCCGATAGTCTAATTGAAGCGGGTATAAATAATTTATTGCCATGTCCGGCTATTGATATTCCATTCATAGTCTTGGCTAAAATTTAGGACAATTCATCTAACCTGAGAAGTAGATTGGTTTCTATCTAAAGATAGTTTTAATTTGGAGGTTAGGCTATTTTTTAGGCGTTAGCTTTGGCTGTGAGTTAACGGGTGACTTCAGCTAAAGGTTAACTGGCTTAGAATGCTAATAGAAATTATTTTCAAGAGAGTTGTCTATTTATTTATTTTATTTACACAGAATTTAATGTAGAATTTTCATTAAAATAATGTTAGCCTGAAAAGAGAGGGTATTTGAATTAACGCCAAACCCAAACTTGAAGCGTAGTAGATATGTTCATTTAATCAATGAAGCCCTAAGGGCATCCAAACGTTGATGACAACCCAGAAATAGAACTTGTCAAATACCCTCTGACCAGACTCAAGAGGACGAAAAATGAATATCAACCTACCCAACAAAGCCGTTATTGGAGCAGTAGTGATTGCGGGTTCAACCCTGTTGGCACTCGGAACCAGTCCCTTGTGGGGCGAAAAACCGACAGAGGCATCGACTCTACTGTCTAATGACAATGCAGGAATAAAAGTGAACAGCCTGGTATTGGCAAGACCAAGGGATAACTATTGAGCCAAATGATAGAATTCAGGTTCAAGGTTCCAGAGTCAATATGGCAGGAACCCCCGCTATGATTGCGGCTCAAGTCCAAAAAGGAAACCAAGTTCTGAGGTTAAGGAATGCAAATGGGGTTCCGGTTTGGAGTCGGAGACAATTGCCTCAGAATTAATGCCAAGTTGCATTCAACGATAAGAGATTGTCTGTAAGGAAAGTAGGGGCGGGTTTAGTCACATCTGGATGAGGTAAGAAACGATAGTAGTGAAACCCGCCCCTACACACAACTAAAAACTTTTGATCTTAATTTAATATGAATCGCAGAAAATTCTTTTTCCTCAGTAGCTCAACAGCTGGCGCTATATTACTCAGTCAGTGTTCTTCTACTACGACCAAACAAGCGCAGTCCGAAAAGTTACGCAAGTCAACCGGGCGATTGAGTAGCCAAGGCGGACAACTCGATATTGCTCTCGATGCGGGTTACGGTGATATTAATCTCGCTGGACGTCAAGCCAACCTTTATA
>NZ_JBKHHI010000575.1:0-3202 GCF_046539235.1 Coleofasciculus sp. | reverse complement strand
GTCATTTGGCAGCGTTAGAATTGCACCGCCTATTATGTAGAGACGTAGCACGCTACGTCTCTATATCACATCAGCGCATGGCTTTCTCAAGCTGGTTAGCAATATTGAATTGAGATAGACTCGGGGATTCAATCTCACTTCTCGCCAGTTGTTCTAACTCAACCGCTAGCGATCGCAGGTAGTCTGCTCGTTGGCGCATTCGGTTACTGATTCCCTCTGTACCAGTGGCAAGGCATTCCGGGCAAACATCACTAACATATTCGCCGGATTCCCGATACGCTCTTGCCACCACCTCTAGCGGGAAAAAAATGTTACCGCACAAATTGCAACGGCATTTTTCCTCGAAGTGATTACTCTCAACTTGAATTTTAATGGGCATGGAAGGTGTTCTCCAATATATATGCAGTTTTGGGATAGCTGGAATCCTGTCTGAACTTGGCTGAAGCGGGCAACTTAATTAATTATTTATTTTATTTTAACCATAAATGTAGTTAATCGTACAGATTATTTGTAATGAAAAAGAAATTATCTTTTTGTTAACTTTTCATGACAATGATCCCGCCTCATCCCCAAGGGCTACGCTAATGACTTGAGCTGCCCATATCCTTTCTTGGCAAAAACCTCCAATCCTTTGTGCAACTAAATGAAAATTATCGTAGGGGTATTGTTGCCAGATTGTGATAAAAAATACTCAGAGTTCAGACTCTGAGTATCAATAAACAAGTGATGACTCTATTCAGGCTTAGCTGAAGCCAGAATCAGAAAAATTCCATCACTTTTATCTTCCTCCGAATTTTCAGCCAATAAACTCGTTTAGAGGTTGCTGCATCCAAGGGGTAAAGTTTTGTTGCTTTAACCTTCCCATTGCGTCGCTATATGCTCAGCCAAATCGACAACTCGCTGAGAATAGCCCCACTCATTGTCATACCAAGCAATGACTTTAACCATATCACCACCCATTACCATCGTTAGACTGGCATCGACAATAGATGAAGCATCATGTCCCTTGTAGTCTGAGGACACCAACGGTAAGTCGTTGTATTCCAAAATGCCCTTAAGCGAGTTTTCTGACTCTTCTTTGAAGACTTTGTTTACCTGCTCAGCAATGGTGCTTTTCTCAACTTGAGCCACCAAATCCACAACCGATACATTCGGGGTAGGTACGCGCATCGCGATCCCATTCAATTTCCCCTGCATATCTGGAATAACTAAAGCCACAGCTTTAGCCGCTCCCGTCGAGGTTGGCACGATATTAATTGCAGCGGCTCTGGCTCGACGGACATCACGGTGACTCGCATCCAGAATACGTTGGTCACCAGTGTAACTGTGGGTCGTAGTCATAGTTCCTTTAATGATGCCAAAGTGTTCATGTAGCACTTTGACCACAGGAGCCAGACAGTTTGTGGTACAACTGGCATTGCTAACAATGTCGTGTTTGCTGTGTTCGTAGTCGTGATGATTAACTCCAACGACAAAAGTGCCGATGTCACCACCTTTCCCTGGAGCCGTAATCAGCACTTTCTTAGCGCCGGCGGCTATATGCTTAGATGCACCATCCCTGGTGACAAACACCCCGGTTGATTCGATGACTAGGTCAATACCCCAATCACCCCAAGGCAAGTTCAGGGGGTTGCGATCCGATACACACTTAATGGTTTTGCCATTGACGATTAGGGAGTTTTCGTCATAGCCAATGTCGGCTTTGAGCGTCCCTAGCATGGAGTCATATTTAAGCAAATGAGCATTTGTCTTGGGATCAGATGTATCATTGATGCCCACTAACTCCAACTGACTATTCTCTCTCGTCAGTAAACATCTGGCGAAATTACGTCCGATGCGTCCGAACCCGTTGATCGCTACTCTAATCACTGCGTCTTGCCCTCTGTATTCAAGCTCAGTAAATATACTTTTTATGAACCCAATCATATCGCAAAGCCGGACAAACTCTAAATGCCGATTCAGCGACGGATCGGGAAGCGTCGGACTTATGAGTTGCTCTAAGTCTTTCCAACCAAGGGTTTGGGTGAATCTGAATTGAGAATAAGAGTTTTTGGATTAGGGGTGTAGGGTGTGGTTAGATGTCAATACGGCTCGCAGCGAGCTCTTTCTCTTCCAGATGTGCCCTAGCACCTCTGGAACAGGCTTCCCTAGGTCGAGTGTCGGAGTTCTATGGTTCTGCTGAATTTTCCGGAAACCCAAGAATGAAGGCTGTTTAGTATAAAAAACCGTCTGGAGATAGAAAAAGTTACTTCAGTACAAATACGGTGGTCAACTCCACTGGAGCAATAACACAATTTATAGCGAAGTGGGTCTGTTGCCAAGAAAATCTGATAAATTCACCCTTGGCTGTATCTTGAAAAATCAATTCTTGATATGATAGCGCGTGTTATTGGCACAGTAGGCTTGTGTGGTGTGGTGTGTAAGGAGTTAAGATGCCTAATACTGTCGATCTTAGTGGCAAGCCATTCCATTTCATCGGAATTGGTGGAATTGGTATGTCAGCGCTGGCTTACGTTCTAGCCAAACGCAACCTCCCTGTATCTGGGTCTGATATTCGTTCGACGCCGATTACTCAGCGGTTGCAAGCTGTCGGCGCTCATCTGTTTAGAGACCAGCAGGCAACCAATTTGGAATTTTTTAGAGAAACGAATGTCTCCATTTATCAGTGCGTATCAGCAAAGGCGATTGAACCGGAACCCCCTCGAAAAACAATTGCTGCCCCCTCAAACGTTAACCACTCTGTTAGGGAAGACCATCTTGGCTCCTGCTTACCCCAAGTAATATGTTCGAGTGCGATTAATCCAATCAATTCTGAGTACAAAGCGGCTGTAGAAGGCGGCTACCCGATTTTTCATCGCTCCGACTTACTGGCAGCGTTGATGCAAGACTACCGCAGCATTGCCGTTGCTGGAACTCACGGCAAAACCACAACCAGCAGTTTAATGGGATACTTGCTGCTGCAAACGGGTCTAGACCCGACTATTGTGGTTGGGGGAGAAGTGGATGCTTGGCAAGGAAATGCGCGTCTGGGTCAAAGTCCCTTTCTGGTGGCTGAAGCAGATGAATCAGATGGGTCGTTAGCCAAGCTGGCTCCGGAAATTGGCGTGATTACCAATATTGAACTCGATCACCCCGACCATTACCAGAATCTCGACCAGGTTATCGAAACCTTCAAGATTTTTGCCGATCGCTGTCAAACCAT
>NZ_JBKHHI010000574.1:0-3245 GCF_046539235.1 Coleofasciculus sp. | reverse complement strand
CTCCCGATGACCCTTGCCCAGGATTCAGCACCAACAGATCAAATTACTTCCCTTAACGACACAGAGGATATTATTATTCCTCCATGCGATTTGTTGAGTGATGAACCTCCCTTGGAAAGTGACCTACATCGAGATCAAATAGAACTCCTGCTGGCTTGCCTCAAGTGGTGGTGGCGAGAACGCACTGACTTCTATGCCACAGGCAATCTTACCATCTACTTTAGCCCAGAACACATCACCACACGAGACTTTAGAGGACCCGATTTTTTTGTCGTATTAGGCACAGAAAATCGACCCCGCAAAAGCTGGATCTTATGGGCAGAACAGGGGAAATACCCGAATGTGATTGTGGAACTGCTTTCTGACAGCACCGCCAAAATTGATAAAGACTTTAAGAAAAAACTTTATCAGGACACCTTCCGCACCCCCGAATATTTTTGGTTTCATCCAAATACGTTGGAGTTCCAAGGGTTTATACTTATGGCGGGTGAGTACCAACCGATAGAACCCACTAATCAAGGGTGGTTATGGAGTCGTCAGTTGGAACTGTTTTTAGGAATTTATGAGTCAAAACTGCGTTTTTTCAGCCCAGAGGGTCAACTCGTCGCCACACCAGAGGAGAGGGCAGAAATTGCCCAGAAACAAGCGGAGTCAGAACGACAGCAGCGGGAACTTGCACAACAGCAGGTAACAGAATTACGAGCTAGACTTAAAGCGTTAGGGGTTGAACCCGATTTGCCAGATTAGTAAGCAGTTCGGCATTTAAACCTTAATGTCAATAATGGCGAAATCCTTGCCGTAGTGCGTTTAGCGAAGCCATGCCGCAGGCTTTGCATCTTGCTCGCTACATTGATTACACAAAAAGCGCTGTAAGTTGTGGGGTACGATGGTAACAGAGCAGCGATATGAATTAGAGCTGTAACTCGTGATCCAGAAGGGATAGCGTGGGAATACAATGTTTCGCTGAGTTTGGGAAAGCAGGAGTTGGACAATGTTGATGATTGAGGTGTTGTTATACCATGATTAATTCAAGAATCGGTAGGTGTTAGATGTCATTCCCTCAAGCCATTCTCAAACAGAGGCGATTCTCGTTCCCAGATACTATGCGATCGCGCTTCACACCTGACACGCTACTCTATAATTGTCAAAACTACTATAGGAAACAACAATGTCAACCATTTATCGTTTAAAAGCCAACGAAATCGATCGTAATTTCCTGGAAGAAATCAAAGCGACATTTGGAGATAAAGAAATTGAAATTGTTGTTTCGGAATTTGATGAAACTGAGTATCTTTTACAATCAGAAGCCAACAAAAATAGGCTTTTAGGAGCCATTAAAAATGTTGGAAAACGTAAAAATTTAGTTGAAATTAATTTACAAGATTTGCCATGAGCAGAAGAATTGTGTTTGAATCCTCTGCTTTTGTAGATTTTACTGAATGGGCAAAATTAGATAAAAAAATTTATCGCAAAATTGTTGAACTGATTAAAGATATAGATCGCTTACCCTTTGAAGGACTGGGTAAACCTGAACCGCTAAAATATGAGTTAAGTGGTTTTTGGTCAAGGCGCATTAATAACGAACATCGTTTGGTTTACCAAGTTTCCGATGAAGAAGTTGTAATTGTGGCTTGTAAGTATCATTATAGTGAATAGTCGTAGAGTTTAATCGCAAGGCGGGAAGACGGCGACAGATGCAAGATGTAAGGTTTATCGCCCAAGGGATCGCGCCACACTCATACCCCCTTGATTCTTCAATCTTCTAACGGAGTCATTAATTGCAGCGTCACTTCCCGAACGGCTGGTGGTAAAATGAATCGACCCTCAGACTTTTCCACAAGCGATCGCTGACTCAGGGAACCTAGCGCCCGAATCACCTCCTGGGGTGATGTGTCGCTAAACTGCTGTTGCAGTGCTTTAAAAGAAATTGGCTCTTTTTGATGAGCCAGATACACCAATACTCTTTCTTCTAATTCTGATAAGCGGTCTAAAATTTCCTCAATAAAATCACTAATATCGTGAGTAAACAACGTGGTTGATAGAAAATCCGTCACGTCACCATCAAAAACTTCCTTAATCGTCGTCGCCACCAGCTTGAGCATAAACGGATTACCGCGATACCCTTGAATTAACGGTTGCCATTTTTTCTCGCCGGATAATCCTTTCTCTTTTAAGATGAATCGGGCTGCGTCTCCCAAGCCTTCTAACTTAAAGGAACGAACAGGTGAGGTTTCACCTTCCAATAACGAAATTTCATTCAGTTTTTCCTGAGACGTTAGCAACAAACAGCTTTGATGCGGTTCTTCTCCTAAACGTCGGAAAAAATCACCATATTCTTCATAGCCTTCTCGGTAAATCCCGGCTAATTCCCCACTCTGCAAAATAGACTCCACACCATCCAAAATGAGCAAACAACGGTGTTGTCGAAAATAGTCAATCAACCAGGAAATGCGCTGATCAGGGGTTTTGGGTATTACCGTTTCCGGTTGCTGGGATAAGTCTGGAATTAAAGCGGCGAGAAGATCAGACACAGAAGGGGCTTGACGTAGCGATCGCCACAGGACAACCTCAAATTCATCCTGTACCTGTTTCGCCAACTTCACCGATAACGCTGTTTTACCAATACCACTCATCCCCAATAGCGCCACTAAGCGACAGTGTTCCTGAATAATCCAGCGTTCCAGGGTTTTCAGTTCATCGCCACGCCCGTAGAATACAGAAACATCGGGTGCTTCTCCCCAATCCCGGCGATTTTGCGGTTGGGGTGAGGTAGGGGGACTCTCCGCAACAGGGGGGCGGTTTGGGGTATCCTTTTGCTGCTGGAGATACTCTTGATAGCGGTTAACCAGGATTTGTTGCAATTTGGTCAGTTTAACCGGACCTCGACCCGGAATTTTAAACTTTTGATAGACTTCGCTAAACCGCTTACGCACAGCATCCCCACTAATCTGAAGATGAGACGCGATCGCAGCCGTTCCATGACCCTCCATCGCCAGGGACAACACCTCTAATTCCGATTTGGACAGATTGCGTTCAGTCGCAATGGTTTTGAGAAAATCCTGAGAAATCACCGTCCGATGCTCACACTTATAACCTATTTCATCCTTCAGGTTAACTCATATTCATGATGAAAAATAGATGTCGCTCACATCAGTCACTTGAGTACGCACCAACCGAGTGGCGTGACCCAGCTAAAATTGTGGAATAGGTTGGCTTCGTAGTGAGGGCTTCAGCCCTCTTCAGCT
>NZ_JBKHHI010000573.1:0-3248 GCF_046539235.1 Coleofasciculus sp. | reverse complement strand
AAAATCACACCGTCCATTTAGTCCAAGTGATTCATCAACCGTAAAATCCTCCCCGGAAAATAAGCTGACCCGTCGTTGCAGGATGCGCCGAACTTCCAGCAAAACCGGATAAATAATGCCTTCCGAACGCGCTTTTTCACTAGCCGATGCCGCTAAAGGTAAACTTTCTTCTAAAAAGGATACCAGAGTTGGGGATGGTTGAATCGGTTCAACATCCGGCAAAAAGTGAATCCCTTCGGCTGTGGTTAAATTAAACGCTTCTTTGGCTTTACCAATAGTGGTAAATTGACTATAGGGCATAGCTGAAGATAATGGCGGGTTTTGTTGAACAGTTATTGGTGAGTTATCGGTGAGCAAGGGCGGGTTTTGTTGTTCAGTTATTGGTGACAAGCAAGTTTAGTGGCTAAACCCGCCCCTACAAAGGACTAATGACAAATGACATAAGACATAAGACAAATTCTAACGCCGTCTCCTTCCCGTCGAACGCCGACGGCTGCCAGAACTGCTACCAAAACCACCGGAACGATTCCTGCGCGTCGAATCAGATTTATTAGAACGGCGCAAATTACTAGACCCGAAACCTGAACCTGTCGCCCGATTACCTTTTTGGCGATTTTTGTCAGCCGTTGCAGATGTATTCGATGAGCGTCTTAATTGACCTGTACTGCGGAAGGCTTGACGATTTTTGACCGCGGGTGGGGGTTGATTATGACGGGCTTGATATCGGTCTACCGCTTGCGAGTAGGTGCTTCCATATCCACCATATCCGGTCATAATTCCACCGGGTTGATACACAGGGGGTACATAATAGCTGGGTCGAAATAATAAACTCCCTAAAGCTTGACCCGCCATAGCGCCTGCAAATGGTGTCCAGAAATTGGATTCCCGCCGCACAATTACGGTTTCCGGTTGACCCGTTTGCGGATTCGTTTGGGTTTCGGTAACGTTATGCACATATTCAATCCGAAAGTCTTCACTTAAGTGCATATCGGCTTGACCATTTTCGATTTGCAAGTATGTTTTTTCACCCGCCGCGAGTTCCTGATCGGTTAAACGGGCTAATCGCAAATCTGGACTACGCAAGACAGGGGGTGTACCGGGTGGTGTATTCAGCAACATCACGCTATATTCACCACTAACATCATCATAAGTGGCTTGTTGAACCGGATATTTCCCATCAGGGAACTGTTGGGCATTTGAGGTAACATTGACCGTCTGATTTGGGCTTTGGGTGACGGAAGGCGAACCACACGCTAGGGTGGTTAGACACAATGCCAAAGACATGAAAAGGATAATAAGTTTTCGCAGCATATCAGAAAATTATTGAATTGGGTGATTCATTGGGGATTCAACTTATCCCATGCCTTGCTAAAATAGCACAATGCAACAGATCACAGGGACAACCAAACTCTTAGGCGTAATTGGTCATCCGGTGGAGCATTCTCTATCACCAATTATGCACAATCGCGCGATCGCACAGTTGGGTGTGGATTATGTCTATCTCCCTCTACCTGTTAAACCGGAGGATTTAGATGTCGCCGTGGCGGGGTTGGCGGCGATGGGTTGGCAAGGCTTTAATATCACGATTCCCCATAAGCAAGCCATTATCCCCCTCTTATCCGAGGTATCCGATATCGCCCAACTGGTGGGTGCAGTGAACACGGTTTGGCGTACTGATAAAGGGTGGAGTGGGACAAATACCGATGTCTTAGGGTTTATCGCACCCCTGAATCAATATCAGCGAGATTGGCATCAAACCAAGGCGGTAGTATTAGGCTACGGTGGTGCAGCACGCGCCGTTGTCGTGGGTTGTATGCAGTTGGGTTGTCCTGAGATTTGGGTTGTGGGTCGTAATCCCTATAAGTTAAGTCAGTTCCAGCAAAGTTGGGCAAATACTCCCTTATCTAAGATTCTACAGGCTTATCCCTGGGAGGAAATGCCACAATTACTACAACAAGCCGATTTACTGGTGAATACAACACCTGTGGGGATGCATCCTTATGTGAATCAATCTCCTGTGGATGAACAGACAATGCAAGGATTACCCAAAAGCGCGATCGCTTATGATTTAATTTACACCCCAAATCCCACAAAATTTCTGCAACAAGCCAAACAACAAGGCGTAATTTCCATTGATGGCTTAGAAATGTTAGTCCAACAAGGTGCAGCCGCATTAGAGATTTGGTTAAAACAAACACCACCTGTTGAGATTATGCGAGAATCCTTACAGCAGGAATTAGGGATTTAGCTAATTATTCCTGGTTCATTGTAATGTCAGCAATGTAGGGTGGGCAAAACTATCAACGCTGGAAAAGCCTGTGTTCTCCTTAATTCCTTTTGCCCACCTTATTCAACTAAGATATGAACCTTTTGAGGAAAGCGGCAAACGCCTCTACCCAAATGCTTGTAGGGGCGACCCGCTTGCACCAATTAACAACTCCAGTTCACTTAATTTGTCCGGGTCGCCCTCTTCTATACCCCCAGTTTCAGAAAGTATTATGATTTTATCCTTAAATGGTGTCAGCTTTAAATAATAAACGCAACGCCTCAACAATTTGGTTGGGAGCATCTTCCTGAACAAAATGACCCGCACCTGAAAGAATAACCGTTTTTGACTTCTGAAAAACCTGCTGAAAACGCAGACGCTGATTTGCTCGAAACGCCGGATCACAATCGCCCCACAAAATCAATGCTGGCTTATCCGCCAAACGAGAGAGACTTTGGCTAACCTGTTGCAGAAATAAACCACTTTTGAGAATCTCTCTAGCAAAAATATGAGTCGGTTCCCTGGAACTTGGCGTCGGAAAGGGGGCGCGATAATGGTGCATGAGGACGCGATCGCAACGCTGGCGCTGAATTCCTACAGGAATGATCCAATTCACAAAAGCATTAAAACGGCGAATTAAGACACCACCCAGCGCACCCCCAAAGAATCGGGAAAACCCTGCTAAGAGTAGGTTATCATCAACTGACCAAGCAAACGTATTCGCGATCGCAAACCCCCGGAAACGCTGCGGTTGTTTTCCCGCCACACCCAAACCAATGGGTCCCCCCCAATCGTGGACAAACAAAATCATCTCTTGCAAGTCGAGTTGGTTAACAAACTCCTCGATAACCCGTGAATGTTCTTGAGGAGTGAAACCATATCCCGCCGCCGCTTCGGAGAGTCCAAACCCTGGATAATCAACAGCAACACAGCGAAAGTCAGCTTTTAACTCAGCAATAATATGGCGATAGAGAAAAGACCA
>NZ_JBKHHI010000572.1:0-3262 GCF_046539235.1 Coleofasciculus sp. | reverse complement strand
ACCTGCTCCAGGCACTCCCCCTAATTTGAGGAGTCTCAAAATCGCTGCCAAACCCTAATCAGTAATTTTCCATTAGCTGCCTAGTATAGGATGTTTACAATTCCTTATATTCTTGTTCTGCTTTCAGTATGGTCTCTCCCAATGGATAATTATATGGCCAAGAATCGACAATAAGATATCCCATTTTTTGGCTTCGTGCATCTCGATGTGGAATCGTGTTACTTTCTACTTCCTGAAGCATAATTTCTAAGTTTTGCTTGAAGTCCAACAGAATTTGTTTTGAGATTCCATACCTATCCTTATCTGAATCCTTACGAATTTCAGGCTCAATTTCGTTGATGGCTTCGTTAATGTACTGTTTAACTCGATCTATTTTACTCATAGCAATGACAAATATACTGCCAATTTCAAAACATAATTTATTCTTTTTTATAGAACAATTTTATGTATCAAGTTTTGTTTCTGCATTCCGATCATCTAGCTTCGATGAAAGACCGGCTTGGGAGGCAGCATCGACCATAACTTGGTCAGGACTTTTGCTTTCCAAAACTACTCCCGACAAGGGCTTATAAAAGTCTGCTGCTGTACTAATGCTAGTGCGAACCAAACGCTGTAGTTCTTTAGCTGATATAGTTCCATCATCTCGACGGGGAATACTTAGGCGAAAGTAGATAAACCCATTTCTGTGATCGAGTCCAAAACCGGGTAGTGTCAAGGCATGATTAATTCGGGCGATCGCACTTTCAGCAGCAGAAATCTTGTCTTCAGGAACTTCAAAAGGTAGCGGATGAATACATTGCACTAATGAGCTTCTCGCATCCCATAAAATTAGCATCTCCCCTTCGAGTTCTCCAGATTGAGTGGGAAGTTCCACACTTTGCTGTTCTGGGTCCGCCTCCTAAGCGGGGAGTAAGAAAATCGTCAGCCAAACCCGAAGCACCACCGATGCCCGTATTGAGCGCCGTGTCGCCAATGGCCTGTTCGATGCTCATCTCACCGTTTTGCACAGCATTGAAATTGTGCCAAGCCGACATTCCACCTGCTCCTAGAGCTGCATAGGGTGCAGAACCGCCACGCCACCTCCTGTGTGAGACTAAATCATTGTCTGGATTCGGAACATATTTCTGTGTCTGACCACCCTGATAGCGAACGCCATTGACCTCTTGAGGAGCAGTGTTACCCTCAATCAAAGTTGAACCCGGTCTAATCTGCCAACGCTCCAAGTCTTTCATTTTGTTCCATTCTGGAGGCAGAGCAATGCTTTGTCGAGAAGCAGGAAGATTCTCAGCTAAATAACGACCTTTTGGTTTGGCACCTGAGTCATCAAAATAACGAGTACCAAATTCTAAAGGATCGGCTTGCCTAACCTTTATTGTTTCGATATCAAAAGATTCAAGAGTCTGTTTGCGGTATTTTCTGGGTACTCCTTGTTGTTTAAGGTATTCTGAAGCTTCACGAACTCCTTGGTAGGGATTTGCTACATTTGTTTGCCCAGAGGTATTGGTGTTGTTATGGAACAATCGAGACCAATCGAATGCAAAAAGCTCACTGAAATTCATCCCAGCAGCGCCAGATCTGCCAACCACTGGACTTGGCAAATGATCCTGATTACGATCTTCTTGATCTTCTTGTTCATCTGAGTCCGATTGGCGTTGAATAACCCCCTCCTGTGTTGAAATCTGGAGGTCATCTTTGTTTTCTGACTCTTCCTGACGCTGTAGTGCTTGTGCCTCTTTGTTTTCAGCCGTCTGTATACTTCTCATCAAGGGATTATTCGTTACCCAGTCATCGGCAACTGGAGTATAAGCTGGTGCTTGAGACTTATCTGTCTTACCTCGTTTGGTTTGAACCGTAAATGGCTGTGGTGCAAAGTGAGATTTTTTCTTGGTGGGTTTGGGAATCCAAGAGGAAGACTTTTGTACTCGTTCGTAAGTCATAATGCCGCCTCAGCTTGCCAGTTATTTGTGAGGTGCTTTATTATATCACGTTTTCCTGCTAGCCTTGTCATTGTCAAAGGTAAATCCCTTCTTAAAGCAAGGGCATCAATCTATTCGTTCGCGATGTCAAGGCAGAGAATTTATGAACCTTACAGCCACAGACGCTTGGTATAAAGCCAACTATCAATACCTGCTAACTGGAGTCACATCTGTTTATCAGGCATTAAATCGTTACATTGCCTACCAACAGAATCAGACCAGTGAGACTGTCTCAGAAGCCCCGACAGATTTCGTCTCAGGGGCGGCTGACATGAATCCTCCACCCGCCTTAGAACAACTGTGTACCACCTTTAACCTGTCGTCTTTTGAGCGTAATATTTTGCTTCTCGGAGTCGGTATGGCAATTCATCCCAATTTTCCGACTTTATGCGCCGACGCTCAGGGAAACTCGGAAATGTGCTTTCCCACATTCAGCTTAGCCTTACAAGTTTTCCCCGAAGCTCATTGGAGTGCTTTCACCCCCAAAGCCCCCTTACGGCGTTGGCAACTGCTACAAATTAGTAGAGGTCAAGTTATTTCTTTATGTCCTTTCCAGATTGATGAAAGCATCCTCCACTATTTATTGGGTGAACCCTATCAAGATCAACAACTATTGAGTCTGATTCAACCCCTGTCCATTGAGGTTAATAGTAATTTCCCTTTGTCACCTTCACATCAGCAAATTGCTGAACGTATCACCACTCTATGGAAGCGTAATCATGTAGGGCAAATCCAGGAACATAGAGATGCCGAGAGGGAAAAATTACCATCCTCTTCAATCCCTGTGATCCAGCTTTGTGGTTCACAACTAGAGGCTAAATGGGAAATTGCGGCGATGGCTGGTGCGATACGGGGACGACAAGTGCAAGTGATGTCCGCCCATCGCTTACCCACCCAAGCTGAAGACCTAGATCACTTCATACAACGCTGGAAACGGCAAGTCGCATTAACGGGTCATATACTCTTACTGGATTGCGATCGCATCAACACCACTGATCCAGTTTTCACCTCGACAATTGGGCAGCTTATTGAGAAAACCCATACCCCCTTAATCATTACCACCGTCGAACGCCTATCTTCCTTCCGTCGCTCCTTACTCAGTTTCGATGTCCCCCAACTGAGCCATCATGAACAAATCTGTCTGTGGCAATCTCACCTCGGCTCAATGGCGGCTGAACTCAATGGACAGGTGGAGAGTTTAGTGGTTCAGTTTAATCTCAGTGCTTCTGCGATTCAAGCTGCCTGTCTATCCATGGCAACAACTGAGTTAGACGATAACTCTAACC
>NZ_JBKHHI010000571.1:0-3277 GCF_046539235.1 Coleofasciculus sp. | reverse complement strand
AAGCCATCCTACAGCAGGCGATTGCATCAGGAGAGAATGCTAATTAGCGATCGCGTCTTCAGATACAGATAGATAAGATCAGGCGATCGCAGACCCTTTGCCCATCCCGGATACCAGAAGCCAAACCCTTACCACTATTGCCTATTGCCTATTCCCTGGTGCGTAGCGCTATAACTGAACCTGCTTTTTCTTTCCCCCAAATAATCCGCGCATCCAGCGATATAAGTTATCCACATAAGTAAATAACACGGGAACCACCACCAAGGTTAACAAAGTTGAAGTCGTAAACCCACCAATTACCGCGATCGCCATGGGACTGCGTACCTCACCATCCGCCCCTAATTCTAAGGCAATGGGCATCATCCCCGCGATCGTGGACACCGACGTCATCAGAATTGGGCGTAACCGAGACACCCCCGCCTCAACAACTGCCTTAAACTGAGGTTTTCCTTCATTTATGCCAGCTAAAGCAAAGTCTACTAATAAAATCGCATTTTTAGTCACCAATCCCATCAGCAAAACAATGCCAATTAGGGCAAACAAACCTAATTCTTTCTGCGTCACTAACAACCCCAGTAACGCCCCACCAATGGATAAAGGCAAAGCCACTAAAATCCCAAACGGATACAAGAAATTGCTATACAGCAACACCAGAATCGCATAAATCGAGAGAATCGCCGCCCCTAATGCTGTCGCAAACCGGGTAAAAATATCCTGCATAATCTTGGCATCACCAGCCGGTTCCTCAGCCACATCGGGCGGGAGGGGATTCATCGCGGGTAATGCTTTAACCGTTTCTAACGCATCTCCCAGAGAAATCCCCTCTAAATTCGCTTCCACCGATACCTGACGATTGCGATCAAAACGGTCAATTTGGGCTGGACCACTTCCCAAACGGATATCAGCAACTGCACTAATGGGAACCAAATTCCCGGTTTGACTGGGAACCTGTAAATTTTTCAGGGTACTAATATCTGTTCGAGTTTCTGGATCAAGTTGTACCCGAATCGGAATTTGCCGATCCGCTAAATCAAACTTTGCCAGATTCGACTCATTATCGCCAATTAACGCTAATGATGCCGTGGGTGCGATCGCACCCACAGAAACACCCAAATCCGCCGCCCGTTCTGGATCAGGCTGAATCACAATTTCCGGCTTAACTAAACTGGTACTAGACGTAACTTCCACCAATCCCGGAATATCCCGCATCTGCTTTTCCAAGGTTTCCGCCGTTTGCGTCAACGCGGGCGCATTTTCACTCTTGAGAACAATGGATAAATCCTTACCTCCTCCCCCAGCCCCTTGACTTTGGAAACTAATCCGTGCCCCCGGAATTGTCCGAAACACCTGGCGCATCTCTTGTTCAAATTCCTGCTGGGAAACCTCACGTTGATCCTTAGGTAGCAGGTTGGCGTAGACTGTACCCGAATTTATCTGATCCGCCGTAGTAAAAACCTTCTCAACCGCTGGATTTTCTTGCAACGATTGGTTGAGTTGTTGCATAATCGCTTCGGTTTCACTCAAGGTTGATCCGGGTGGTAGTTCAACCATCACCGTACTCAAACCCGTATCCCCACTATCAAATAAACCTTTGGGAATTAACGGCACCAGTTGTAAACTACCGATAAAGAAAGCCAACGCAATTAATAGGGTAGTAATCCGATGACGTAATGCCCAAGTGAGTAGATTGCGGTAAGGGTGAATTCGTGTTTTTCTGGTTCCCGGTTCCCGGTTCCCTTTCTGTTTAAGCAAATAGGCACTTAACATCGGTGTCATCGTACAAGCCACCAGGGTGGAAAACATGGTAGATACGGCAACCGTGACGCCAAACGGTTGGAAAAACTGACCCGGTACACCCCCCATAAATGCCACAGGAATAAACACCGCCACAATGGTGGCTGTTGTCGCCACCACCGCTAAACCAATTTCCCGTGATGCATCCAATGCAGCTTTAAAGGGCTTTTTGCCCATATCTAAGTGTTGGTCGATGTTTTCAATCATACAAATCGCATCATCGACCAAGTTACCCACCGCTAAGGCTAAGGCTAATAGGGTCATTCCGTTGAGGGTGTAACCCAAGAGTTTCATCACCCCAAATGTGGGAATAATTGACAGGGGTAACGCCGTCGCCGTAATCAGCGTCACTCGCCAATCCCGCAAAAACAAACCGACGGCAATAACCGTTAAAATACAGGCTAAAATTAAGGCATCAATCGTGGCTTGATAGGAATCCCGAATCGCATCAGCACGGGTAAAAATGAGTGCCAGAGTCACATCATCGGGTAGGGTTTTTTCCAATTCTGAAACAGCTTCACGCACCCCTTCTTCCACGGTGACTAAGGTGCTACCCGTACTCCGAAGCACGGAAAAAGCAACCACGGATTCCCCATTCAAAGACGCCGCCTGTCGCTGTTCAGCAAAACTATCCTCTACCTCCCCTAAACTGGACAAGGGAACTGTTGCACCATTGGGCAGAACAATCCGATAACTTCGTAATTCTTCAACGGTTTCTGCACTTCCCAGCGTCCGAATATTTTGCTCACTTCCACCGACATTTCCCCGCCCTCCGGGTAAGTCAATATTTAAATTCCGGATTTGATCATTTACTTGGGTGGCGGTAATCCCATAAGCTTGTAAGCGACTCGGATCAAGATCAACCCGAATCTCCCGATCCACACCCCCCAAACGGTCAATTTGAGCCACACCCGGTACATTCAGCAGGGCGCGGCTAATCGTGCGATCAACTAAATCGCTTAATTGTTCAACTGATCGCGTCTCAGACGCCACCGCATAGGTCATAATTGAACCGCCCGCAAATTCTAGGCGCTTGACAATTGGTTCATTCACATCCTGGGGTAAATCCTGACGAATTTGGGCAACCGCATTCCGCACATCATTCGTGGCGCGATCGCTATCCGTTCCCAAGACAAAACTAACCGTAGTGGTGGAACTCCCTTCCCTCACCGTGGAGGTGAGTTCATCAATATTTCCCAACCCCGCCACCGAATCTTCTATTTTTTTGGTGACTTGGGTTTCTAATTCTGTGGGTCCCGCACCGGGTTGGGTAACTGTTACCATCACGGCGGGAATATCAATATTCGGATTACTGTCAATTCCTAATCGAAAAAAGGACACCAAACCAAAGATGCCCAAAATTAGGAATAAGACGATAGTCGGAACAGGTTTTTTAATTGACCAAGCGGAGAGGTGAAAAGACATAAAACTCGTTCGTAAGTAGGTGGGGACAATTAAAGTTAACGGTGAGGATCGTCATTTG
>NZ_JBKHHI010000570.1:0-3284 GCF_046539235.1 Coleofasciculus sp. | reverse complement strand
TGTCCTCCTTGTCTTGTCCCCACCCTCAAGTAAAAAACCTACACCTGTCAGGGTTAGGGGGGATGGAGAGGGGCTGGGGGTGAAAGGGTTTCAGCCTTACAGCAGTTTGCTCTGCTATGCGGTACATTATCGATCCCCCTCGCATCCCCCATGGAACAAAAAGCTCCCGCATCCTCTGGCTTCCCCCATGGAACAAAAAGCGAAGCATCCTTTGGTCTCCCCCTTTTTAAGGGGGACGGAAGGGGGATCTAAAAGGGAAGAGGGGGATCTAAAAGGGAAGAGGGGGATCTAAAGGGGGACGGAAGGGGGATCTAAAAGGGAAGAGGGGGATCTAAAGGGGGACGGAAGGGGGATCTGAAGGGGGACTTTGATCTACTGTACTTTATTACAGCGCAAAGCGCTGTAAGTTGACAAGCATGTACTCTATCGCCCTCCTACAGGTTATTGGAAAAACGTTTTACTATCACGCGCCCAATAATCTGAACAATTCTTAGCCTGGATGCTGAGAAATTTATAGGGATGTACAGGACATTTTTTATCAGAGTATTTGTTGAAAAATCTACATTTTGAACAGGGGAATGGTTGATGGTAATTGAATAGAGGGAATCTAAAATTAAACGGTTTACCCATTTTTGAATGCTTCAGTTTGAGACCCGCTAAAATCAACCCAATTACCAAAAACCCTAAACTTGTAAAGATTAGTCCCACTCCGTCTTGAGACAATTTTGGTTCATTAACGGCTATGTCATTCAACGCCACTTTTTGGGAGTAAATCGTTTGTGAATCCTTATTTTCAACGGTGTTGCTACTGACGAGTGAGCGATAGAGTTGTTCGTTGGTATTCATGGTAGTCCTCTAAGTTTTACAATTAATTTTAATTTCCACGGTAACTGTTAAATTTTAAGCCAACTTAGTGAGACGTAACATAACCGCATTAATCGCTACAATGACGGTGGAAAGACTCATTAATAATGCCCCGACTGCGGGAGACAATAAAATTCCCCAAGCGTAAGCTACTCCAGCCGCCAGTGGAATTGCAATCACATTATATCCGGTTGCCCAGAATAAGTTTTGAATCATTTTACCGTAGGTTTTTTGTGCCAGTTTTAGGGCTTTGACTGCATCTAATGGATCATCTTCAACTAGGACTAAATCAGCAGATTCAATCGCGATATTCGTTCCTGCACCAATGGCAATTCCCATATTTGCTTCGAGAAGTGCCGCTGCATCGTTAATCCCATCGCCGACAAACGCTACGGAACCATCAGCCTTTAATTTTTTCACAATTGTCACCTTATCTTCGGGGAGAACCCGGGCATAATAACACTCAATTCCTAACTCTTCAGCCACGGATTTTGCCACGGCTTCGGCATCACCTGTCAGCATCACGACTTGAATCTCCATCTCTTTTAACTGATTGACTGCTTTTCTTGCCCGTTCTCGCACTTGATCCGCTAAGGTGATAATGGCAATTGCTTTATTTTCTGCCATCAACACAATGCCACTTTCTCCTCGTTCATCAGCTTTATCCATACCGTTTTGTAGAGATGGGGGGAGATCAATATCCAGTTCTTCTGCCCATTCAGGACGCCCAATGCGATAAAGTTTTCCGTGAATTTCTCCTTCAACACCTCTACCTGCTACCGCGTTAAAATCGGTCATTTCTGGTAAGTCAATGTCTCTAGATTCGGCTGTTTCTACCACAGCTTTAGCCAGGGAATGTTCGGACGAGGTTTCTAAGGCGGCGGCAATTGCTAGGGCGTCTGTTTCGCTTATGTCTTCTGTATAAATGTTCTGAACCCCAAACTGTCCTTCGGTGAGGGTGCCAGTTTTATCAAAAGCAACCGTTTTAATATCTTTTGCCCGTTCTAAAGAATCGCGGTTGCGGACAAGAATGCCGTTTTTAGCCGCGAGGGCGGTAGCACTGACAATAACCAGAGGAATTGCCAAGCCTAAAGCATGGGGACAGGTAATCACGAGAACGGTAACCCCGCGATTGACCGCAAATAGTAAGTCGCGTAATGATAACCAGATGACAAACGTAGTTGTCCCGGCTGCGATCGCGATAATGGTTAACCAGAATGCTGCTTTATCTGCCAATACCTGATAGCCGCTTCTTGACCCTTGGGCTTCTTCGACCAAACGCTTCATCTGGTTAATCGTGGTATCCTCACCCGTGCGGGTAACTTTAACTTTAATTGCCCCTTCTTTATTCACGGAACCTGCAACCACTTCATCTCCCTCTTGTTTGCTAATCGGGCGCGATTCTCCAGTTAAGAATGACTCATCGACGTTTGTATGACCTTCCATAATTTCCCCATCATTGGGAATTTGTTCACCAGGACGGATTAAAATCAGATCATCGGTGGTAATTTGATCAACGGAAACATCTTCGACTTTGCCATTCTTTTGCCGACCTTGGAGGCGATGGGCTTGAGTGGGAACCAACTCGGTTAATTCTTCTAAGGCTTGAGACGCACCCTGAACGGATCGCATTTCAATCCAGTGACCGAGTAACATGACATCGATCAACGTTGCCAATTCCCAGTAAAATGGTTTACCCGGAAGCCCCAGAGACACCGCAAGGCTATAAATAAAAGCGACAGTAATGGCTAGGGCAATTAGGGTCATCATGCCAATTTTGCTGTGGAATTCTTGCCATGCGCCCTTCAGGAAGACCCAGCCCCCATAAAAGTAGATGATAATGCCTAAAACTGGATTAATCCAATTTGAACCCGGAAACTCAATCGCTGAATAGCCAAACCATTGCTGAAATTGGGATGAGAAGTAGAGGATGGGTAAGGTGAGAATTAAACTAATAAAAAAGCGGCGTTTGAACATGGCTGGGTTATGTCCACCATGTCCCCCATGTCCTTGGTGATGAGAGGAATGGTCATGTTGATGTTGCTGGGATGACTCGGTGCGGTTTGGTGTATGATTTGTCTTGGTCATTATATTGATACCCCACGTTCTCTAGAATGAATTATCTGGCTTGACTAACAGGACATTAGGGTAAGAAAACACTCACCGCGTTTCACCCAAGACAACAGCATCTAAGACATTCAGTTGGGCGAAGCCAAAAAACCGCGAACCCGAAAATCCGGCTGATTTTAAGGTGAAGTCAAATTGCTGTCCTCTCGCTTTTTACTGTAGAAAGTTACTGGTGCGATCGCGTCCAACTAGAGAATGAGCTGTAATATCTGACTAAGGGTGGACAAGGGTTTCATTTTGATTTCATGACTTGATGATATGAGAATTTTTTTAGTCGAAGATGAACCCGATTT
>NZ_JBKHHI010000569.1:0-3303 GCF_046539235.1 Coleofasciculus sp. | reverse complement strand
ATGCACCTAACCTACTTCGGCGCCAATAGCTGGCTACTCGAACTTGGGCAAAAACACATCCTGATTGATCCCTGGCTTGTGGATTCCCTAATCTTTGGCAATATGCCCTGGTTGTTCAAAGGCGACAAACCTCCAGCCTTGGATGCGCTTCCTGATCAGATAGACTTGATTCTGCTATCTCAGGGACTCGATGATCACGCCCACAAACCTACCTTGGAAAAGCTGGACAAGACGATTCCCGTCGTGGGTTCAGAGAATGCAGCAACGGTGGTAAAAGAGTTGGGCTATACTCAGGTGACGGCGTTAGCCTTTGGTCAAACCTTCACCCTCGCTGACCAAATTGAAATCCGCGCCTTACCAGGGGCACCGATTGGTCCTTTTTTGCAGGAAAACGCCTATCTGGTCAAACAGTTAGAGAGTGGCACAAGTCTCTATTATGAACCTCACGGGTATCCACCCGATCAGTTAAAAGAGTATGCTCCCATCGATGTGGTGATTAGTCCCGTGGTGACGTTGGAATTACCTGTGCTCGGACCGATTATCCAAGGACATCGTACCGCACTGCAACTGGCACAATGGGTGCAACCCCAAGTGTTTCTACCCACAGCCGCCGGAGGTGGAGTTCAGTACGAGGGAATGTTAGATTTCCTGTTGAATCAGGTTGGTAGTCTGGAGGAGTTGCGATCGCAACTGGCACAGCACAACCTATCCACTCAGGTGATTGACCCTCAGCCAAAAGAAGCGCTGGAACTTAACCTGACACCTCAAATGGCTTAGTATTCTGCACATTACTGTCCTGGGTTATTGGTTCAATTGAAGCAATTCCCAAGCACAAAGGACAAAAGATCAAACCTATTCCCTAAGGAGATAAATCATGTTGGAACTGTATCAATTTGAAATGTCGCAGTTTTCGGAAAAAGTGCGACTGATTCTAGATTACAAAGGGCTAGCCTATCGTAAAATTGAAGTCACTCCCGGAATCGGACAGCTAGACTTGTATCGCCTATCGGGTCAACGGCAAGTCCCGGTTCTCAAAGATGGAGATACCGTCATTGCTGATTCGACTGCGATCGCGATGTACTTAGATCGCAAGTATCCCGACAAGCCCCTAATTCCCACCGATCCCCACCAACGCGCCCAATGCTTGCTGATGGAAGAATGGGCAGATGAATCCATTGGTGTCAAAAGTCGTAAAGTCTTCTATGGGGCATTAAGTCACAATCCCAGCTATCGTACATCAGTATTACCCAAAGATACGCCAGATTTCTTCAAAACCTTTCTGGGCGGTGTTCCCGCAGAAGTGTTTGAGGTTTTGGGGATTGGTTTCGGTTGCAGTGCAGACGCCCTCAAAGACGCCAGAGACAGCCTGAAGCAAGACTTAGAAGCCCTCAGCTTAATTTTGTCCGATCGCCCCTATCTGGTCACAGACAGTCCCTGCTTAGCCGATTTTACCGTGGCTGGGGTGAGTTTACTGCTGAAATTTCCCGAAGGTTCCTATCTGGATTTGCCTGATTCCCTGAAAGGGAAAGGTATTCCTGGTTTAGCCGATAGTAGCCTGTATCAAACCTTCTTCGACTGGCGCGATCGCCTCTATGCTGAGTATCGCACGCCATTAACCACAACGGGAACCAGCGATTCGCCACCAACCTCGATTGAGATTGAGTGACATCCTCCCACACCAAATTAAAAATTATGGTGTGGGGTCTCCCCAAATCACTTTGAGGCTTTCCTGGTTATTCCCCTTCGGGCCAGCTCAGGGGATTGCGCCACTTGGATGGTTTGGCTTTCACCAACCCCCGGCAGTTTGACATGGAGGTTCGTTACTGGATTCTCCTTGAACTGAGGAAACAGCAACGACTTCAGTGATTTAAGGGTATGGCACTACCATGCCCTTACTCAATCGATACTAACCGAAGCAAAATTAAACAGCTACCGGAGTGGCTTTCAACTCAAAAATCTTCTCAATGGCATCTTCAACCACCTTATCGGGTGTAGATGCGCCGGACGTTACACCGACAACAATTTCACCCTCTGGAAGCCAATTTTCCGTCACCGTCATATCTTGATGCAGTACCTTGTGATCAATCCGATTCCCCGGACCAATTCGCTCAGCGCTGTCGATGTGATAAGACGGAATCTTCCGTTCAATGGCAATTTGTTGCAGTTGCGTGGTATTGGACGAGTTAAAGCCACCAATCACGACCATTAAATCTAACGTTTCTTCAACTAGCTCTAACATCGCATCCTGCCGCTCTTGAGTGGCATCGCAGATGGTATTAAAACTCTGGAAATGCTGATTTAGCTGAACCGGACCATACTTTTTCATCATTGTCCGCTCAAACAGCTTACCAATTTGCTCGGTTTCGCTTTTGAGCATGGTGGTTTGGTTGGCTATGCCAACATGCTCCAAATCCCGCTCCGGGTCAAATCCTGCGGACGTGGCGCGGCTAAATTTTGCCATAAACTCGTCCCGATTCCCACCGTTAAGGATATAGTTGGCGACATACTCGGCTTCTTGTAGATTCAGCACCACCAGGTATTTCCCGGCAAAGGAACTGGTGGCTATGGTTTCTTCGTGCTTATACTTGCCGTGGATGATCGAGGTGTATTCTTTCTTTTTATGCTTCTCCACCGTATGCCACACTTTAGACACCCAAGGACAGGTGGTATCGACAATCTTACAGTTTTTATCATTGAGCAGTTGCATTTCCTGAACGCTGGCACCAAAGGCGGGTAAAATTACCACATCACCCGCACCAACGATGGAAAAATCTTTTGTTCCATCCTCAACGGGAACAAAGTTGACGTTCATATTCTGTAGGCGCTGGTTGACGGAGGGATTATGAATAATTTCATTTGTCATCCAGATGCGCTCGGTGGGAAAATGTTGGCGAGTTTCATACGCCATTGCCACAGCGCGTTCCACACCCCAGCAAAAGCCAAATGCCTCTGCCAGGTGAATGGTCACATTTCCCCGTTTGAGTCGATAGTTATTATCGCGGATTTGTTGAATCAAGCTGCTTTGATATTCAGATTGAAGCTGAGTCGCCACCTCAGCATCGTGACCAAATCCCTTACGGTGATAGTTTTCTGAACTATGGAGTGAACGTTTGAAGGCTTTTGTATCCATGAAACTTGTCTAGCAGATGAGTGTATACAATTGTTGATTCCTTTTGATCTTAAGACGAATCCGGTTTAGTCATTCGTCATTCGTCATTTGTCATTCATCGTTCGTCATTGGTCAAGTCGGGGCGGGTTTAGTTATATCAGGGTGCAAAGCAAACGTTAGCAGTAAAACCCGCC
>NZ_JBKHHI010000568.1:0-3334 GCF_046539235.1 Coleofasciculus sp. | reverse complement strand
ATTTACCACAAGTTCCGGATTTTCGAGATTTAGAAGATAAAGTCGGCGAGTAGGGAAGTAGGGTGGGCAAATGGATATAATTTCTGGTGAAATTGTTACATTAACATAATGTGTTTACCCTACAAGATCAGGCTGCTTGTCTTGCCCATTCTGGTAGTTCAAATCTATTTTGATACCTAATTGGTTACTCATTTTTCCAGTTTTTCCTCCACTTGCTCTGTTTTCTGGTTATTTCACTCCTTTCTTTTCCCCTGCAAAATCCCCCTTTTCTGAGCTTGCCTGGTTTTTCAGGGACGATTAGCTTTTACGAAGTTTCATAGCGTATCCAGTGCCGATCAATAGCTTTATCCAACTCTCCGAAAGGAAAGTCCTTATTATAATACTCCTTTAAAGTAACTAAGAAAGCCAGAACTGCTTTTCCTTCCTCGGAGGTCAGGCTGTCAAATCGCTCGTGAAACGTGGCTAGTGACTCACCAGAATCGAAAGATTCTAACTGCTGCTCCCTGAGCAACTCCAGCATATCATCCGGGAGACCTGGCGAACACTTGGCAAGGTAATCATATTTTTCTACAATATCCGGGCGAGATGGTTTAGTAAGCGTGCTTATAAGGACATCTACAAAGAAATCGACAGATTCGTATGACTTCAGAGAAAGATATAGGAAAGCAGGTAGGAAATACAGGAATGCCTCCGGAGTTAGCATCAAAAGGTCATCTCCTATTTCATAGCGAAGCTGGTAGGCGGTGAGTTCTATGGGGGTCATTGTGGCCAAAAATTGACCCAGTTTGCTACATTCGTACTGCACTCGAGGTTCTGGTACTAGTATTTGAGTATTTAGGGGCTTTTGGCGCGCAGCAAAAGCATTAAAGAAATATACTCTCAGGTTTTTGTTGGGAGGTACTTGCATATTATCGCGAGATTGTTTAGTGTACTTGTTGAATTTGCTTTAGGGCTAACTCGAGCGCCACTATCACTGCTGCAATCCCTGCTGCTACAGTGCCAGCTACACCCACAGCAATAATGGCTTTACCAAGTACAATAATTGCAGCAATAAACGCAGTTATTACTGCAACAGTTACTGCTCCTTCGACAAGCTTTCGAGCGCGTTCGACGACTTCCTCCATTGCTTGAACTAATCGTTGTGGACAGTTAGAAGCATCAAAGTACCTATAGCAATTCATCATCATGTTGTTCTTTTCCGTTACTTGATCACGATGTGTTTTATTGCCACCCCTAAAGCACGTAGCATTTATCGCAGTCCGTGCGGCAATTTCTGCGGTAACAGCGGCTATCTTTGTTGCGAGAGTTGGACAGTCATCAGTCTCTCGGCATTTACCGAGTTGAGATGTGACTTTTTTAGTTGCGTCTACCGCTGCCGCCAAAGCATGATATTTGGCCCAACTACAGTCTCCTGGAGGTTTCATACCATCACCAGGCACCAACTGCACTACTTGACCTGCTATCTTAGTGTGTATTTTTTTGCTCTGAATATGTGTATTATTAAGCTCATTTGTTAGCTGTTGTTGAGTATCTGGTGCAGCTCCCTGCTGCACAAAATGAGTTAACTCATGGGCCGTCAACTCATTATTCCCAGGTTCCTTCCCCGCTCCAAAGTAGATATGATTGCCATGGGTAAACGCCTGTGCGCCTAACTCCTGATTCATCTGCACCGCTTCACCACCCGTATGCACGCGCACCCCACTAAAATCAGCACCAAAGCGCGGTTCCATAAACCCTCTCACGCCCTCCGATAAAGGAGAACCTCCACCCTTAGACGCATTCAAACGACTCTCTAAATCCCCAGATGCTTGATTTCCGTCTATTTGATGCGCCCGTTGTATCATCTGGCGCATTTGCACACGCGGATCAATTTGCCTGTGCACCACAGGTGTAATTGACTGCGCTCTTTGCCAGATCTGATGGGGGTGATGGGGATGATTGGTGTCCAACTGACGCTGAACTGACGCTGAACTATCAGGAGGCGCTGACATTGACATTACCTGAGACGCTACTCGGTCAGCTTCTTGCTCGTAAGTATCTCCAGGCGCTCCTATGGTTGACCCTGAGCGAAGTCGAAGGGTCAACTTGGTTTGAATGCCAATTTCCTCTAAGTCTTTCCCGGCTTCTCCCGACTGTTCCTTCTCTTCTTTGGCACAATCAGCACATTGTCGTTGAATCGGGTTTTCTGAGACTGGGGCAAAAGCACCTTTTAATTGGGAAGCAGGGCTTTGTGGTATGGGTGGAGGGGCATCAAACGTTGATACCCATGGTGATTCAGATTTACGCTGTACCGTTGACCCTGAGCGGAGCCGAAGGGTTGATCCTTCGGCAAGTTCAAGTTCCTTGGCTTGGATTCCTCGCATCACATTCGCGGCGAGTCTATCGGCTGAGGCTCTGGAATATTCCCCGATTTCTTGAGATGGGGCAGATGATGGTTTTGACTTGGGTTGAATCGAAAAATGTCCCAATTTACCCGGACTCTTACCCTTTTTCTGTACTGTGGTGGGAGTCCAGGATGAATTTTTCTTTTGTACGGGTTTATACTCCATGATGCCGCCTCAGTTGCCCGATAATGTAATGATTCCAAGCCAACTGCTCCAATAATACTGAGGAGTTATACAATTATAGTCAATCAGAAAGAGAAAATCAGCGTGATCGCTTCCCCTGGTGAACTATAATGTTGTAACTCTAGCCCTCTTTTGTCACTTGAGTAATTTCGACTCCGACGGATTCCCCATTACTCATTTGATAGATGTGGCGTTCAACCGCAGCCCTATATTTCGGCAGGATTTTGGGGTTGAGGGTATCTGCGATCGCACTACATAACCTCAGACGCGCGAGGAATTTGAGTAGTTTTAACTTCTCATCTAGGACTTATTCTTGTTCTTGTTTTTTCCAATTAAGTCTACAATACATATCTAAATCTATACCTGCACTCAGTTCACTAGCCTTCTGTATAATTTGCTGATTAAAACTAATGGCAGGTACGTGGCTATAAGCATAAACTACACAACAAATAAGTGCTTCGTACTGATAACTTATTTGAGCGAGTTGCTGCCAACCAGGTTGTAGTTGTTCAAAAACAGACTCTATATGTATCTCAAGTTCTCTTGTGGGGTCAAGTTCTTCTGAAGGAGCTAATTTAGATTTGACTTTCCAAACACTAAATTTCCTAATGGTTGGTTTTCCCCTCGACCGAACGACGACATCTCCTGTTTTCCAAGTTTGCGTAGGTTTAACACCGACAATCTTAGTGATTTCATCCGGATCAAGATCAACTCCTGATAATCGAAAATATGCGTATATTTCGTTGGTTTTGCTCATGGTATTGTAT
>NZ_JBKHHI010000567.1:0-3345 GCF_046539235.1 Coleofasciculus sp. | reverse complement strand
CATGGTTTTTTGGTGGGTAAAGTACCCGAAAACTTTTGCCCCGTTGATAGTCTCGCAATTCGGGTGCTATCTTGGGATGACAACTGAGAACGTGCAGCACGGAAATAAATGATGACGTGCCATCTGGCTTTTGGGGAAATTGTTCACGGATAACAGTTAAAAAACTATCAATGCTCAACGCTTCATCCAAGGCTAACCAGTGGTTTAGCGCATAAGCCGAAACTCCTTCCATCATTGCCCATGTAAGAATCGGGCGATCGATTTGCTCCAGATAGGGCTGCAAAATTTCTAAATCATTATCAGGGATTTGAGCGGATTTGGATACAGTTTTGAGTAGAGATGTTACCGAATATTTCACTAACGGTAAACGGCTACCTTTTCCCATAAAGGTGGGTTCTTGCCGACCTGTTTCTAATCGTTTCGAGGCTTGCTCAAAGGCTTGCCCAATGGTGACAATTCCATCATCATCGGCTTTATCCTGGGACAACGCCTCGATTAATGCGCCTGTAAATTCACTATGACGTTTTGACTTTCTCGCCCATGAATCTTCATAGGATTGGCAAGCGGCGATAAAATAGTAGGTGGTGTTATTTTGGAAAATGTTAAAACTATGATTTATTTCTTGAATTAACGCCACGCCATGGCAAGCATCAAGAATAATAATTAGACTACTTAATTCTGTATGGTTAATCAGTTTAGTAATGCTTTCTAGGGGAATGGCATTATCCTTAACCACCCATTGATTCTCTTTTTTACTCAGTTGACAGTCAGATGCAGCCAAATAACCCTTTTGTGATACTTCGTCGGTGAGGGGATCTTGTTGCTTCTCTAAAATGCCATGACCGGAAAAGTAAATAATCGCGTCTTGATTTTTGGCTTGCTCACTGAGAAAGGTTTTCAATGCTTGAATGAGTTCATCCCCAGTGACCTGACCTGACAAAAGCGTAATATGATTGCGGGGACAATTCCCATAGTCTTCCAGAATCTGGGCAAAATCTTTGGCGTCAATGACTGACTTACTCAGATCCTGTAAATATTGACTATTATAGGTTTCAATTCCAACGATTAAAGCATATCGAGCCATTTTTCTGAAAACGAATGAATGTCTCTAGAAGGTAAGAGGAATGGTACTGAATTAATGCTGGTGGGTTTCGACTTCGCTCAACCCACCCTACGGTCTATCCAGAGTTTCGGCAATCTTTAAATGCTGAATGAGTGTACCATTGAAGTTAAGAGCCGTCTATAGACGTAGGATAGCATCTTTAATGTAAGGTATAAAATACCTGTTCTCTGTAGGGGCGACCCGCTTGCATAACTTAACAATTGTAGTCCTCTCAATTTGATCGGGTCGCCCTCTCCTCTAAGCTGTAGAAGACTGTAGGGGGTAATGGTGTACCTAATTGAAGGGAAAACTGCTATAAAAGAGTTGAATTGCTCACCCTACTCAAGATTTCAAAATGTCCGACCCGCAAACTCAACGTTTCTTCATGGCTGATGAGGACGGAGAACCGTTAGAAATAGTCCTTTATTCTAAAAATCCAGTTGAACTTGATCCTGCGAAAACTCCGGTTATAACTCCTGATGAAGAGGAGGATAAGTGGGAAGAAAAAGGAGCCGCAGATGTTGCCATCGCCTCAATCCAACAAGCCCATAAATACATCCGCTTCTACACTAAATATGTTATTGGCGCATTTAAAGAGTTTTCGTCGGCAGAAATTGAAGAGATGAATATTAAATTTGGTCTGAAAATTGCCGGAAAAACGGGTCTACCTATGCTGGCTGAAGGGTCAAGTAACGCTGACTTTGAAGTCTCCATTAAATGCAAGTTTCCCAATCAAAAGAGTAACCATTGAGGATAATAAAATTGTTATTGGTGGCTGACGACCTAAAATAGTGGACGAGATTTTACGGTTAAACTGGGCGCACGTCGGTGCGCCCCTACCATGAACTTCAAAAACAAATGACAAATGACTAATGACGAATGACAATTAAAGCGCCTGCGCCCTTAACCACGCTACTGGTAAATAAAGCAACTTCCGCCCCTTAGACACATAAGCCCGTTGCGTAAACACATCATAATTATTACGCTCAATTACATCTAAAATCCCTTGATACAGCATCGTAGCCGCCCAGACGGGCCAACGCGCATCCCGACTCAGCGCCCCAATACCCTTTTCTGCGTAAGTATAAAACTTACGCGCCCGTTGAATTTGGAAGCGCATTAATTCCTGCCAGCGCTCGTCCACAACTCCCTTAAATAAGTCTTCTTCGGTATAATTAAATAGCGCCAATTCATCTAAGGGCAAATAAATTCGACCCCGTTGAGCATCTTCGCCAACATCGCGGAGGATATTGGTTAACTGTTTAGCAATCCCTAACGCGATCGCTTCCTCTACCGGATTCGTCCCAAACTGACTATTCCAGGGCGTTTGACTCCAATCCAAGTCAAATCCTAGCACTGGACTGGTCATTAACCCCACGGTACCCGCCACACGATAGCAGTATAGCTGAAGTTCTTCAAAGGTTTCATAACGGCTGCGGAATAAGTCCATCCGTTGACCCGCGATCATATCCCGAAATGGTTGAATATCCATCGGGAATCGTTGCAACGTATCCACTAACGCCACATCCGCGTCCTCGATTGGCTGTCCCGCGAAAACAGATTCTAACTGCTGTTCCCAGCGGTCTAAGGTTTCCGGCGTGGTTAAACGGGCTTGGGGACCATCCACCAGTTCATCGGTTCGCCGACACCAGAAATAGATTGCCCATATCGCACGACGCTTTTGTTCTGGCATAAGTAAGGTAGCCAGATAAAACGTCTTGGCGTATTTTGCTGTAATCTGACGACAGATTTCATAAGCCTCAGATTCAGAAACCAGCTTTCTCATGGGCGGAGATTTAGGCAATTGAAGCATTCGTTGCAGGTAATTCGGTTAGGGGCGAAGGAGTAGATCCTGGATTAAGTCATAGCAGTTAGCTGTCAAAAGAAGTCAAAAGAATGGTACTGACTCCTATAGTCGAGAAACACGTTTCCCAGAACCCAAGCTCAAGTACGCTAAAATTTAGCGGGTCAGTCTTGGAACCCAGTTCAACGGAACGCCAGCTTCCAGCCCACAGACAAAAAACAGCTTCTCGCCGATTTTAGTTCCAGGGCTTTAGCTGGGATAGTTACGGTAAAGACGGATAGTGGGGTGAGGATAATGAGTTTTTCTCTTAACCCGCACCGACAACCTCTTTACTGTCCACCTGTTTAAACAGCCGTTGACTTGAGCCTCCTGATTCATGACGCCTGACAATCACCTGCGATGTCAGCTTACCAGAAAGTACGGCACCCTCCATACTGGC
>NZ_JBKHHI010000566.1:0-3381 GCF_046539235.1 Coleofasciculus sp. | reverse complement strand
CCCTTGGTTCGCATCCACTGAGAATTCACCCGAATCCGCGTTCCAGGTTGATCATCACTAATCAATTGTTCCAAAACAGGCATCAGGGGAAGCACAAAGCGGCGATGACTCAACGACGCCAAGGTTTCGATCGCATTGGCTAAATCCCGCGAATCTGTTGAATACAGCAGGCGTTGCACCACGTTGACGGTACGGGAATGACCCAGACAGGAGAGAATATACAAAACACGCTGAATCAGCCGTTGATGATAATCCGCGATCGCAATGGCTAAAGGTTGCCAACTGGGATTATCCTGAGGTAACTGTTGCTGCCATTGACGGCTGCGCGTCACCTGCTGAAAATCAGCACTCAGATACTTGAAGAGGATATCACTCGCCTGTTTCGTCCGCACTTGACCAATCGCCGCGATCGCCGCGTCTACGACATCAGGATTGGACGAGGATAAACTATCTTGGGCTAACGCTAATCCCTGTTCCCCATACGTCGCCAGCGCCACCGCCGCACAGCGACGCACTTGTGGGTGATTATCCCCCAAGCCAATTGCCACATAGCGCAACATCCCTTTACAGCGAGTAATTCCTAACAGATTAAATGCCGCCGCCCGTACCCAGGGATCGGGATGTTCCAATTCCGAGACAGCCAATTCCGCCAGTTCCCAATCCCCCGGATGCGCCAAGGTTACCAGTGCTGCTAATCCCTCACGTTTCACCTCTGGGGTGGCGTGGGCAAGAATCCGCTTCAGAGAGGGAATTAACTCCGGATTGCCGCTACAAGACACCACCCGCACAATCGCCTGTCCCGTGGTACTATCTAACTCTGATTGCCATAACTGTTCGCAGGTGGTTTTGATTTGGGGATTATTAATCACCCCCATTTGAGTCGCCGCGACTGAGGCTAATAGGCTGACTTCCTGACTAATATCACCGAGTCGAGAGCGGAGTTGTTCCTGTTCCAGAGGCTGCTGATTGGCAATTAACACTTCTAACGCCGTGGCTCGGACGTGGGAATTTGGGGCGTCTAACAGCCGCTCAAAGTGATGGATGGTGTCTAAATCGGGTTTATGGCTAAATAGTTTAACTATCCCGCGTCGGATGTCTGGATCAGTTTCACCAAGGAGTTTCCGCACGTCTGATAAAAATTGGCTCGGTTGTCCCAAACCTGCGGCTAATTCTAAGCCTTTAATTTGTGTGTACCGTTCATCACTGTTGAGCAAATCGTGAATCATCGGACTGGATTGAGGCGGTAATTGCATCAATCCCTCACCAATTTCATCCAGATTCACCGCATCGGAGCGTAACATGACTTCTAAGCATTGGACATAGCTATTGCCCATAAACAAGCGCACCATCAGCAATAGCACCGTTAAACTGATGGCAATCCAGATAATCTGCTCTAAGGTGAGAAAAGATTGAGCAATCCACAACAGCCCACCCGCTAACGTTAACCCGATCGCATAAAATAAGCCATCACTGAGCGATCGCACTCGTCCCATAAATTCTGGAGGGACGGCATTATAGTTTAATTGATGGACAGGTAAGTTAATCCCTTTATACAATCCATCACTATTCACATTCGCCGCGATCGCCGCTTTTAAATTAAAGTTAAATGCTAGTCCCAGTAAACTGGCTAATGTTGTCACCGGGTAAACCAGATTCATTCGTCCCACACCTAATCGTTGCAACAGAGGGCGAGTGAAACAGTAGAGGATCACCATCTGTAGGATACTATTCGCCACTCTCAGCAATCCCAGAAAACTGGTTAATTCTCGGTCATTGGTGAAGGTTTGGGCATAAATGCTTAAATATTCAAACTCTGACGTAATATAGATAATCACTAACAGAAAGCTACTACTCGCCAAAAATAGGATAATGGGGTAACGCTTCACTAAATCAGGAAACGTCCTTAACGCTTCAACTAAGTTCACCGGGGTTTGACTCCGATTTGTCTCGATGCGCCGTTGAGAGCGTTCCAGATAAATCAGTTGCGCGATCGCTACCGCACAGACAAACGGCAAACTCAGTAGCATATCCTCCGTCGTGAAAAACTGGGAGAGCAAACTGGTCAAACCGCCGCCCAACAAGATACCCACCGCCTGCGCCATTCCCATAAAGGGCGCGTAGCGCTTGTACTCCAACACTGTGAAATAATCCATCAACAGGTTGGGCAATAAAATATTGTTATACAAATCCCATTGGAAGAAAATCGCGATAAAGATAAGATAATAGACCCATAACGTATCCAGGGTGATCAACAGTCGCATCCCCAGCGCCATAGCGATGGCAAAGAGCAGCATATAGCGGAAAAGCTGGGGACGACTAAAACGGTCAACCACTTGGGAAAACACCGCATAAGCGGGCATTGAGACTAACCCAATCAGCACATAAAACAGGGGCAGATTCTCGGAACCTGCATGACTCAGAAACAGGGAATTAGCGATCGTCATCGCCAAAATGTTATAGGTGAGAATCGTCACCCCCAGAAATAATAAATGAGCCAGCCGTTGTACCTTCCAAATCGAAAGACCAAAACGTTGCTCAATAAATTGACTTACCATGGGTGTTTGGGTTAAGAGGATGACATGACAATAATTTTACCGACATTTTCCGACATTGTTTGACATGCCAGTGAAGCGTTCGCTCTTTGTTGCCAAAATAAATTAACATGATTTCAGAGAGAGTCAATGGACTAAACCTTTGATATACCCTAGGGTGGGTTTCGACTTCGCCAGGACCTACCAGCATACCAGTCAGTGGCATTCGACTTAAGTTTCTAGCGAAGACAGCGCAACTACGAACCTAAAGCCAACACTATTTTGTCTGCCATGCTACAGTTCAAGTATAGGGTTCTGTGAAGATTGTCAAAGCTATGTTCAGTAAATTAGGGGGATTTAAAATTTGCTTCATCGGGATTTCTTCACTTCTGTTGATTACACCAACAGCAACGGCTCAACGCAATTCTGCACCAATACCGTCCTTAGTTCCTCTAGAAACAGAATTATTAGAACCCGATACTATCCTACCCCCCAACATAGTTACAGCTAATACAATATCCCAGCAAAACATTACAATTCCTAGCCTTTGGTGGGCAGAAGAGCAGTTTGATAAGTTCGGCGGTAAACTCCTCGTGAACTGGCTGGCTTACCAAGATAAACAACGGGTTGATTTGGTGGTTAGCCGTCAACCTTGGACGCTGCTCAATTATTTAGAACGATACAGCTTTATTAATCATTTTGGAACGGTTGCTAGAGACTATAACTATAATGTCAGAGTCTTCAATGATCGAGCCGAACTCTTAGCTACCTATACTTGTGATTATACGACTCCAGAGCTACCCTCTTGTGAGGTTTTGATATTTGAGGGTTTGGGACCTGCGGGTTTACC
>NZ_JBKHHI010000565.1:0-3385 GCF_046539235.1 Coleofasciculus sp. | reverse complement strand
TGCCGTTAATCACATAATTATACTACCCTTTTGATAATTCATCAAGCCTCACCTGGGCAGTTGCCCGATCGCATAACACTCAATCCGCTGATCGAATAACTAAGTCGATGAAAATAAACTCAACTCTTAATAGTTACAGAAAAAGTCCTCAAACCCTGACAAATGACATGAGGCTCTCCACCTTTAACAGTATTCAGTATCAGCTTATACTGTTTTCTTGAAGCATTTTCCAACAAAACTCAACCCTCAACTAAACTAAAGCCAAATCCCCTGAATTTTATCGTTTTGTTAAAGCTTGGCTTGTACTTCTGGTGGAGTTGGTTTATCTTAATCCAACAAGCTGATGGTGTCGCAGCGGGGATACCCTCCCGAAAAGGCAGAAGGCTCCGAGGCAAAAGGTAGAAGAAAGGAATGCTTGTACAGTAAGCTGTTGCACCTTTTTCCACAGGATACTGATTTCCGCTACGTTCCACCAGACAGTTTGCCAGCCTCTACACTAAAAAATGGGCGCACGTCAGTACGCCCCTACAACCCTCGTCATTTTTGGGTCATTTAAGATGAAAAGCAACCAACTGCCACAAAAACAAGGTTTATACGATCCACAGTTTGAACACGACGCCTGTGGTGTGGGATTCGTCGTGCAGATGAAGGGGAATAAGTCTCATGATATCGTGGAACAAGGACTAACCATTCTGGCAAACCTGGAACATCGCGGCGCGTGCGGTTGTGAAGCCAACACCGGGGATGGTGCGGGGATTTTAATCCAAATGCCACATCAGTTCATGCAGAAGGTAGCCGCCGCCGAGACTATTACCCTACCAGAAGCGGGTCAATATGGGGTGGGTGCGATTTTTACTTCCCCTGATCCGATGATTCGCCAGCAGAGTCGCCAGATTTTTGAGAAAATTGCTACCGAAGAAGGGCAAAGAGTTCTAGGATGGCGGGATGTTCCCGTGGATGACTCCCCCCTGGGAAGTATCGCTAAACTAGGTGAACCCTTTATGCAACAGGTGTTCCTCCAGCGTTCCCCCAACCTGGCTGATGATCTATCCTTTGAACGGAAACTCTATGTGATCCTGAAACGGGCGGAAAAAGAAATTCGTAACTCAGAGATTGACCCCTGCTGGTATATCGCTAGCCTCTCCTGTCGTACCCTAGTGTACAAAGGGATGCTCACACCGATACAAGTGGGACAATATTATCCCGAACTCCATGATCCCGATCTTAAAAGCGCCCTAGCCTTGGTGCATTCCCGGTTTAGTACCAACACCTTCCCCAGTTGGGAACGCGCCCACCCCTATCGCTACATCGCCCATAATGGGGAAATTAATACCTTACGGGGTAATATTAACTGGATGCACGCCCGACAGTCTCTGTTTAAGTCCAAGCTGTTTGGCGATGACTTAGAGAAAATTCAGCCAGTTATTGATTTAGAGGGGAGTGACTCGGCGATATTCGACAACGCCCTAGAAATGTTAGTCCTTTCTGGGCGTTCTTTACCCCATGCGGTAATGATGATGATTCCAGAACCCTGGACAAATCATGAGTCCATGAGTGCGGAGACAAAGGCATTTTATGAGTATCACTCCTGTCTGATGGAACCCTGGGATGGTCCTGCGTCTATCGCCTTTACTGATGGTACGACGATTGGGGCAGTTCTGGATCGCAATGGGTTGCGTCCATCCCGGTATTATGTGACCAAGGATGATCGGGTGATTATGGCATCGGAAGCCGGGGTGTTACCTGTGGAACCGGAAGACGTAGCGTTTAAAGGGCGCTTGCAACCGGGGCGGATGTTCTTGGTGAATATGGAACAAGGGCGGATTATTGCTGATGAGGAATTAAAACAGGCAATTATTACCGAACATCCCTACCAAGAGTGGATTGACGAATACATGGTGGAACTGGCACAGTTAAAAGATGCGCCAGAAGTCGCCCAACCCGAACCGGACACCCTGATTCAGCGGCAAATCGCATTCGGCTATACCTTCGAGGAATTGCGGATGCTAATGGCACCGATGGCACAGAATGGAGTAGAAGCTGTCGGTTCGATGGGTTCAGATACCCCCTTGGCGGTGTTATCGGATCGCCCGAAGTTACTTTACAATTATTTCCAGCAACTGTTTGCCCAGGTTACCAATCCCCCCATCGATTCAATTCGGGAAGAAATTATCACCTCAGCGGAAACCACAATTGGTTCAGAACGCAACTTACTCGAACCCGAACCCAAAAGTTGTCACTTAATTGAACTGAAAACGCCGATTCTGAGTAATGAGGAATTGGCGAAACTCAAATATGTATCCGCAGGGGAGTTTAAATCTATCACCCTTCCGATTCTATTTGACCCCAAAGCTGGGGTGAAGGGATTGGAAACGGCGATGGATGAGATTTTTGCCCAAGCTGATCGTGCGATCGCACAAGGGACGACTATAATTATCCTCAGCGATCGCGGCATTGATAAAGACCATGCACCAATCCCCGCCTTACTTGCCGTTGCAGGTTTACATCACCACCTCATCCGCAAAAAAACTCGCACCAAAGTCGGAATCGTCTTAGAATCCGGAGAACCCCGCGAAGTCCATCATCATGCGCTGCTTATCGGGTATGGCTGCGGTGGGATTAATCCCTATCTGATGTTTGAAACCATTGACGATATGATCAGTCAGGGCTTGCTGGAAAATATTGATAGCAAGACAGCGCAGAAAAACTATATCAAAGCCGCCACCAAAGGGGTAATTAAAGTCGCCTCTAAAATTGGCATTTCCACCATCCAAAGCTATCGCGGTGCCCAAATCTTTGAAACCATTGGACTCAAACAAGCCCTGGTTGATAAATACTTTACCTGGACAGCCACTCGGATTGAAGGGGCGGATTTAGACGTAATCGCCCAAGAAGCAATTATGCGTCATAGTCACGCTTTCCCTGACCGAGACGTGAATGGGCATACCCTAGATGCAGGGGGCGAATATCAGTGGCGTAAAGATGGTGAAGCACACCTATTAAGTCCCCAAACCATCCACGCCCTACAAAATGCAGTGCGTCAGGGTAGCTATGACCTGTATAAAGAATACGCTGCCCTAATTAATGAGCAGACCCAGCAACATTTTACCCTACGCGGACTCCTGCAATTCAAAAAACGCGACCCAATTCCCTTAGAAGAAGTCGAACCCGTGGAGGCGATTACTCGGCGGTTTAAAACCGGGGCGATGAGTTACGGTTCTATTTCTAAAGAGGCGCATGAATCCCTGGCAATAGCCATGAACCGGATTGGCGGTAAATCCAATACCGGGGAAGGGGGAGAAGATCCCGAACGCTATACCTGGACAAATGAACGGGGGGATTCTAAGAATAGCGGGATTAAACAAGTCGCATCGGGGCGGTTTGG
>NZ_JBKHHI010000564.1:0-3390 GCF_046539235.1 Coleofasciculus sp. | reverse complement strand
TATCATGCAGACCAAAAACTCTTCCCTAATCCCCAATCATAAATCCCCAATCCCCAATGTCCTGAAAGCCTGTGCGATCGCGTTATGTTTTTGGGGACTCTCTGGAAGTAAGCCAGCTCAAGCGGAGGATGTAAATCTGAAAGTGGGTGTGGTGCAGCGGTTTGGCTCAGAACCCACCGACGAACTGACCCTAAAAGCGACACCTGGGGATAGCTTGAGTTTGCGGTTTTTGGCAGGGAATATGCAACCCCAAACCCTGGAAACCGATCAGGTGACGCTGGAAGTGGCGACGCAACCCTTATCCCAACCCGTTTTAGCTGAACATTTAGTCCTCAGCGATCACGCCACCTTTGAAACCGCCGAAGATGCGGCGGATCAGTGGCGTTCACGGGGGATTCAGGTGGAAGTGGCGCAGCCGGAACGCTGGCAAGTTTGGGCAAAACGGGATGTCTATCAGACGCCCCTGCTGCGACGCCTGTTGCTGCAAAGTCTCCAAGCTCAAGGCTATAACACAGTTAGACTAGAAAGTCAAGTCCTTCCCCAAGTGCCGCGAGTTTCGTTTGTGGTGGATGGCTATCGGTATAGTCGTCAGTGGATAGAGATTGATTCGGAGAATGATTTAATCCAGGTGATTCGCGGTGAAGATAAGCGCAACCCGCGACTGTATGCAGGAAGTCTGAAAATCCAGCCCAATGCTTATGGGACTTACAGCCTGGTTAATCACGTTCCCTTAGAAACCTATCTGCGTGGTGTTGTCCCCCATGAAATTGGACCAGGGGCACCCTATGCAGCAGTAGAAGCACAAACCATTATTGCTCGCACCTACGCCCTCCGCAATCTGCGTCGATTTACAGCAGACAATTACCAACTCTGTGCAAATACCCATTGCCAAGTCTATCGCGGACTCACAGGAACCGTTCCCACAGCGGATCGCGCGATCGCCAAAACTCAGGGGCTAGTCTTAACTTATAATAATCAGCTCGTAGACGCCTTATATTCCTCCACCTCTGGCGGTGTCACCGCGCCCTTTAGTGATTCCTGGAACGGATCAGAACGTCCTTACTTAAAAGCCGTGGTTGACTCGCCTAAACCGATTTGGGATTTATCTGAGAAGCCTTTAGGGAATGAACAAAACCTCCGCGAATTCATTAACTTGAAAGAAGGGTTCAATGAAAGTGGCAGATCTCCCTTCCGATGGCGGGTAGAAAACTCCCTGGAACAAATTCAGAAAGATTTGCGGCGCTATTTGGAACGAATCAAACATCCGCTAGCCGAGTTTACCACCATACAACAAATGCAAGTCGTCAAGCGATCGCCCGCCGGACGCATCCTCCAGCTTAATGTGCAAACAGATAAGGGTGTGGTTGAACTACAGAAAAATGAAATCCGTAGCGCCTTTTATCCACCTCGCAGTACCCTCTTTTACCTTGAACCGCTTTACGGTAGCAATAAAGAGGATAAAACCCTCAAAGGCTATGCCTATGTCGGCGGCGGCTTTGGACATGGCGTTGGTTTGAGCCAATATGGTTCCTATAACTTAGCAAATCTCGGTTGGTCAGGGGAGGACATTCTCTCATTTTACTATCCGGGAACCCACGTTCAACCCTTAAGTGATTCCATTGTTTTTTGGCAAGAACCCGGCAATAGCAAATAAATATCCTATCCGGTTGAATCCGGTTTGCCTCCTGCAAGCGATCGCGGACTATTCTTGCTGAATTAAGATAAATATTGTAGGGGCGAGTCGCTGCACAACTATGGCGGTGTGAGAATTAACCTGTCTCGACTCGCCCTTTTCTTGTATGTACGCAGGTCAGATAATTAGAGGTTGGGATTGTGGTGAAGATAGGGAAAGGAGAACAGGGAATAGAGAACGGTAAACGGTTGTAGTGCGTTTAGCGAAGCCATGCCGCAGGCTTTGCATCTCGCTCGCTATTTTGTATTAGTTTTTAATGACCGATATCCTCTGGAGGGCGACCCGATCCAATTAATGGCTGGGCGGTGTAAATTGTGTGCGGCGGGTCGCCCCGACAATGTTTTCTGGTAACAGGCGATACTCAGCGGGGAGCGAACCCGAAACCGAACGGCTACCCATCCCGTCATCATTGCCATGCCGGAATCCAGCCAAGCTTTGTTAGTCTAAAAATACATAACCTGCCATTCCTCTTATCTCACTCACCGCTCATGTCTAGTACCACTTCCCCCCTTATCCAAACGCTAAACCCAGAACGCTGGGTTGGGTGGAGTATGGACTTTATCGGCGCAGGTTATACAGGTTTGTTGGTCAAAAATGGGAAACTTGTCCGCAAATTGAAACCGGGGCGTCATTTCAGCTTCGCTTTACCCCTTCTCGAACAATGTGAACTGGTTCTGGTTGATAGCAAGATTCGCAACCTGGAAATCGTCTCCCAAGGAGATTTCTTATCCCGTGATCAATATTTGATTAATATCTCTCTCAACGTCATGTACCAAGTCGTGGATGCGAGACGGGTAGCCCTGGAACTCTCCGATCCCATTGCAGCGCTGACGAGTGCGGTAAAAGATAGTTTAGGGGTAGCAGTGGGTCAATTGCGGATGGAACAATTAGTTAACCAGGGACGAGTCCATATCCGCCAGTATCTGCTTGACCATGCCGAGGTATCCTATTCCCTAGGCTTTGCCCTAGAAGACGTGCGAGTCAGTGATATCAACTTCCCGCAGACGAGGGGAATCATTCGTCAAGTCGAAGGAATGAGTGCGCGACAGGAAGCGGAACACGAAGCCGCCTTAAAGATGCAAATCGCCGAAGCAAATCGTCCGGTTATCCCCCCACCGCCTATACAGCACGTTAATATTGTTGCACCACAGTCCCCGAATGGGAACCCTCCCGCTTTGGGTACTTCTCCTCAACCAAATTCCTTACCCAGCGCCGGAGAATCCCCAGCCAATTTACCTGTAAGAGATAAACCCGTATTAGCGCCCACGATAATTGCCCAACCTGCTAGTGGAGTACAGGCGCGTCTAATCCACAATGCATCGGGTGCAACGTTCAATTTATCCGCCAGCACCTGCACGATTGGACGAGAACCAAGTAATACTTTGGTTCTGGATGATGGGTTAAGTTCCCGCTATCATGCTCAGATTAACCAATCCAGAGATGCTCAGGGTCAAATCCAATACCAGTTAATTGATGTGGGTAGTTCTAATGGTACATTTGTCAACGGACAACGGCTTACTCCCCATCAGCCTTGTACATTAACACCCGGTAATATTATCCGCATTGGCAATCAAGAATGGACGTTTAGCCGCCCTCACCCCCCAGCCCCCTCTCCCAAGTCTGGGAGAGGGGGAGTTGGATAAACAAAACAATCAAATCTTGCACTCCATGTTACCCTAAACTGTCATGCATTTAAA
>NZ_JBKHHI010000563.1:0-3412 GCF_046539235.1 Coleofasciculus sp. | reverse complement strand
CGCGATCGCACCAATGGAACCCCAGACGCCAAAGGTATCCGAAATCTCACAAACCAACACCCATAGAAACCCTGTCAGGGCAATCCAGGGGAATCAATTAACCCCCTGTAGCAACCCAATCCTAAATATACTGTAGGGGCGACCCGCCTGCATCAATAAACACCACCCATCCACTTAATTGTATCGGGTCGCCCTTTACTTAAATGGCGCATGAATTCCCAACCCGCGATCGCATCCAACCCAACCCCGACAGAAGAAGGATGTACCATAAAACAATACCCAGACTTTCACGGTATGTGGCGCAATGTTTGTAGGGGCGGGTTTCACTATTATCTTTTCGGTTGCACCCAGATGTAACTAAACCCGCCCAGACGCGCCATGGCGCGTCTCTACAATAGTTTCTAGACTTCCCGTGAACAATCACAAACAATACCCCCTTTTCGACAAGCCAATGGTGAAGCAGTTTTGGCGGTGGCTAATCCGGCTAATTCAGCCAATATTACCACCCTTCCTCAAACAGAAACCACACAGGCGGGTGAAACGTCAACGCCTCAGTGATGCAGACTATCAGCAGCTATTTCGGCAACTCCTAACTGGGGTAAGTCAGGGATGGAACTCAGAACAGGTATTCCAGCATTTAGGACATCGGATGAATGACCGCTATTTTAAGGCGTGGCTGCGGGAGTATGGGAAGCGGTTGCGGAAATTGCCAGAGGCGGATCATCAGTTAGCGTCGCAGTTAGTGCGGTTGAGTCGGGTAGGGTGTGGGGAATTGGGGGAAATTGCCGCAGAGATTGGTAGGGATTTGTTAATAAAACCTGCGGGGAAAGGGGAGGAAGTGGCGGCGGTGGAACCAAGGAAGAGGGTATCGGCTGAGACATCGCCTCAAGAGTCAATTAGTTCTATTGAAAATAGCGATAGTGATCAGGCACAAGCGTGGTTTAATCGAGGGAATCAGCAAATTGATGCAGGGGATTTTCTCGGTGCTGTCGCATCTTATGACAAAGCCATTCAAATCAAACCTGATTTCTACCGAGCTTGGTACAACCGAGGTAATGCGTTAGATGAGTGCGGAGAGTATAAACAGGCGCTCGAATCTTTTGAGCAAGTGATTAAAATTAAACCGGACTTTCACGAAGCTTTGAACTATTGGGGTGTAACACGAAATAAATTAGGAGAATATGAATATGCAATCGCCTCTTTTGACAAAGCTATTCAAATCAAACCCAATGATCATAAAGCTTGGCTAAACCGAGGGGATACTGCTGGAAATTCCCGACACGATAATCCCGAAGCGGCGACTATTTTACAGTTCCAATTCCCCAATACCTCCCCAATCTTACCAAATCCCGATCTAACTCAACGCGGTTATGAAGGGGCATTGTTATCGTATCAGGAAGGCTTAAAGCATTGTCCCCAAGACACCCACCCCGAAGGTTGGGGACAATTGCATCAAGCAATAGGATACGCCCACTATGAACAAGGAAAATATCAGCGCAATTACCGCGACTATTGGCGTCAAGCCGTAACCGAATATCACCAAGCTTTGATTACCCTCACCCCAGACGCCTATCCTGAACTACATTTAGAGGTTATCCAAAACCTCATTCGCGTCTTATTGGGCTTAAACCAACACACAGAAGCCAAGGAATGGCGCAACCAAGGCTTAAAGGTATTCCAAACGCTATTAAATAGTCAAAAATCCACATTTCAGAAACGCCGACTCCAGGCTAAATTCTTCTCCTTCTCTCAAATGCGGGTCGATGTTTTAGTTGAAGAGGGTGAACCTATCTTGGCATTAGAAACCGCTGAAACGAATAAGAATCTCTATCTTACCTGGATACTTGATGCCCGCAAAGAAACCACGCTGAGTCCCGATTATCGCCAGATACAATCCCTCACTCATCCCACAACCGCGATTGTTTATTGGCATCTGAGTCCAAATGCCCTGACGACGTTTATTATTAAACACAATAGCGAGAATCCGATTATTATTGATGTGCCTCTCTCCGCGTCGGGGGAAGTTAGGGGGATTAAACCCTTAGAGGATTGGATTAAAACCTGGGATGAATCCTATCAGGAGTATCGGAAGAATCCCCTCCCACCTTCCTGTGAAAAAGGAAAGCAAGAATTGGCGCAATCTTGGCAGGATAATTTAGCTAAGTTACTGGAAGAGTTACAGCATATCCTGAGTATTCCCGCCATTTTAACTCAACTAAATCCCGAATCCATCACCAATCCCACCCCTCAAATTCAAAATCTAATTCTGATTCCCCACCGCGACTTACACCGCTTTCCCCTCCATGCATTATTTCCCGATACATTCACGATTACCTATCTCCCCAGCGCCCAAATTGGACTCAATTTAAATAACCGTGGAGAGATACAACCTATTTTGCCGCTACAGGTAGACTATCCGCCTCACGAAAACTGTGGCAAGCTTACCAGCGCCGTTATTGAATCAGCCGCAATTGCCCAATTGTTCCCCAATTCTCAGCGCATTTCCGGTGAGCAAGCCACGAAAACCACGGTTACTAATGCTCTTAACGGAAATTACACTATCTTCCACTTTAGTGGACATGGAACCTATGATCACGAGACACCCAAAAACTCAGCTTTACTCCTCAATTATCAGGATAAATTAACGATTAATGATATCCGTCAGCTTTCCTTAAATTCCTATCAACTCGTTACCCTCGCCGCCTGTGAAACTGCTATCACCGGAAGAGAAACGATTGAAAAAGATTATGTGGGATTAGTCAGTGCGTTTGTTTATCAAGGGGTTTCCCATGTTTTGAGTACGCTGTGGACGATTCCTGATAATATCAGTAGTTTACTGTTCATGGTTTATTTTTACTGGCAACTGAAAAAGGGTAAACCGCCTGTGGTGGCGTTGGCGAAGGCTCAAAAGTGGTTAAAGAATCTCACCTATCAGGAGTTGGCGCTGTATTATCAGGAGATTTCTCAACAACTACCGGAAGAAGAAAATAACCTCCGCCCCAAGATTAGAGATGAATTGGGCAAAATCCGTGACATGGAACCCGATAAGCATCAGGAAAAACCATTTCAACATCCCTATTATTGGGCGGCGTTTACGATTACAGGTGCGCCACCAGATAATCCATGATACCCGTAGGGGCGCACCGACGTGCGCCCTTTACCGACGCACGATGGCGGACTAACACAGTTTTGTAGTGAGGGCTTTAGCCCTCTCCAGCTATGCGTTAAAGCACTAAAGTGCTTACTACGAGCCAACGCGACGTGCGCTCTTTACCAACCTGCGCTTAATTTAACCGTAAATTAGCGATGGTGCGTTACACTTCGCTAACGCACCCTACAATTTTACTCGTTGGCGAGTATCAAAGACTCGTTGGCGAGTATCAAACACTCATTCATTATGGGTGGGCGCACG
>NZ_JBKHHI010000562.1:0-3413 GCF_046539235.1 Coleofasciculus sp. | reverse complement strand
CTTACTCTTAGCTTTAGCTAGGTTTGAGTAAGTTTTTCGGAGCCGAAGTTATTCTTCGTAAATTGTCACGATAACTTGGAGACATGAACCATTCCCGTTTGGATACCAGAGTTTTTAACAATAGTATTGACTTTATCGGTCAAGTCATGCATATCGCCATGCTTCTCGGTGGCAAGTTGAATATAGGCTGACGCTGTAGCGCTTCCAAGACTTCTAACCCATTCCCTGCGACATCCGCTCGATATCCCATCCGTATAAAGTCTTCGTCTTTGTGGTTAAGTAGATGTTCTACTGTTGTCCCATAGGCATCTGCGATCGCTTGATTGACTAGGATAAACTGCCCATCGAGATTTTTGGCGAAAATAAAGTGAGGCACTAGATCAATGATTTGGCGCAGCTTTTGCTCACTAGCTTGTAACTGTTCGGCGGCTTGCTTGCGATCGCTAATATCCTCCACTGATCCTTCATAGTACAGCAGTACGCCATTGGCATCCCGTACTGCACGAGTATTTTCACTAATCCAGATAATCCTCCCGTCTTGGCGATATACTTGGGACTCGAAGCTGGAGACAGAACCCTGTTGATGAATTAGGCGTTTAAATTCAGCCCGTTGGTTTTGATCCACATAGAATTGATGTTCACAATCAGTGAGGCTACTGATTAGGGCGGCGGGTGAGGGATAACCATAAATCTGAGCCAGAGCCGGGTTAGCGCTAAGATACCGTCCATCGGGGGTGGTTTGGAAGATCCCCCAACCCGCGTTTTCAAAGATACTGCGATATTTTTCTTCGGCTTCAAACAGGGCTTCGGCAACTTGGATACGTTCTTTAATTTCCCGTTCTAACTTCTGATTCACCTGTGTCAATTCCTGAGTGCGCTCATCCACCCGTTCCTCCAGTTGAGCATTCAGGGTACGCACCTCAGCTTCTGCTTGCTTGCGATCGCGGATTTCCATTTCCAACGCCTGATTCGCCGCTTGCAGTTGAGCGGGGCTGGGTAGCGCCAAGGCTTGGGGAGTCAGCGGAATCAGTACCATCGCCGTGTAACAGGAAACCAAAGCCGTAACCGCTTTAATCAACCCAGAAATCCAGTAATTTGGAAACCAAAGTGTCCAGACTCCCATTGCATGAGTTATCCCACAAGCAATAATAAAAACACCGAATAAGAAAAATACCCGGGGAAACGGGACATCCTGTCGCTGGCTAACAAAGTAAAGCAGGGTGACGGGAATTGAAAAATAAGCCAGGGCGATTAAGGCGTCAGAAATAACATGTAGGGAAACTAAATTCGTTTGCCATAAGTAGCAATGACCGTGGGGAATATACAATAGGGTTGTTAATGAATCTGGCATTGTTAGTCCTTCAATAATTCAGCCGATTGACTCCCTTATCCAAAGGAGTGAATACTCTAGGTTGTTTGGTTGTGTAGGGGCGCATTGCTATGCGCCCTTGCGCCCTTGATTGGGTGACACTGTTCTCATTTGCTCTGGCAATTATGATTTATTCAATTCTATCTTTTATCCTATCTTTTATCATCTCATTCGGCAGACAAATTTCTGTTATTGCTAAAGTTGAAAAAGGGCTTTGGTTTTTCCACGACTATGAGTTAAAAAGGATACTATTTACTAGCTTTTCATTGATATTTGCTGCCTTTGCCCTGTATCAAAATCCAGACAATAGGTTTGTTGTAGAATTATCTATTGCCACATTTTTACTGTTAGGTTTTGCCTTTTTTTTCGACATGACCTATATCTTTCCAGAGATTAATCGAGTAGATAAAACCTGGGCAAGCAGCATAAATATTAACGAAAACACCAGAATAATTGGATTAACTATCGGACAAAAGGGTGGCTGCCATCCTGCCTTGATAAGCTGGTTCCACGCCTAGGAGTCTCTACGGGAGCCTGTCAGGGACAAGAGAGTAGCTTTATCGAATCTTTAACCTTTTCCCCCGGAACTTTACCGAAACTTTATAGATCTCACCCTGAGATTGCAGTAATCTTTTTAGTGTAGTAGAGAGTTAAGGTTGACTCCGCCAAATGAACAGAGCGGGGTCTTTTTGTGGGCATGGGGAATCCTTCCAAGGGTTTTGTTACCAAACCCCTACTGTCGGCAGGGTCAACAGGATTGATGAATGTTACAAAAATTAAACATGAAATCCATGTCCATTCATAATTTGGGATGAAAAACAGCACCCTCTGGATTTACCCCCCAGATTTAGGGGGGAACCTGACTAAACTGCCTAGATATGGTGAAATTGATGCATCTGAGTCGCGATCGCAGCACAATTGCCCACCCCTAATCCTGAACCCTGCGGTTTACTCTCACCCAGGTTTCCTGAGAAATCAATCTCCCCATTTTTGGCACAAGGAATTAGCATATAAGGGTGACTAAACTGTACACTCCCTTACAATCCCTAAGGGAAGGTCGCTGGTTCAAGCTCATATGTGGCGCTAGTTTTCAGCACCTCCCTGCCGTTCGTAACCTCACCTTGGCGTATACTCTAGCTGGGGCTGATTGTATTGATGTGGCAGCTGACCCTGCCGTAATTGCGGCGGCAAAGACAGCCTTAGGGGTGGCGACAAGTCTGGTGGAGTCCGGTCAAGCACAAGGCATGGGATACAGTAACCAACCCTGGTTAATGGTCAGTTTAAATGATGGGGAAGATCCCCATTTTCGCAAAGCTGAATTTAATCCCAATGCTTGTCCTCCAGACTGTCCTCGTCCTTGCCAAACGATTTGTCCGGCTCAAGCCATTGTCTTTGAGCCACCGCCAACTCCCCTGGAGCCCCTAAGCCAGGGGAAACCTGACCAACCCCTCACCTATCCTCACTCGCCCAAAGGATTCTCCGGTGTTATTGATCAACGCTGTTATGGCTGCGGACGTTGCTTACCCGTTTGCCCCAGTCAACTGATCTATACTCGCTCCTATGTATCCACCCCCACAACTTTAGCGGAACTGATTCTTTCAACGGGCGTTGATGCTTTGGAAATTCACACCCAAGTCGGGCATTTTACTGACTTTAAACGACTCTGGGGCGCGATCGCTCCCTGGATGCATACCCTGAAGTTGCTGGCTATCAGTTGTCCGGATGGTGAGGGCTTGATTGATTATCTCTGGGAACTTTATCATCTGATCACGCCCTTACCTTGTCCCCTCCTTTGGCAAACCGATGGCAAGCCAATGAGCGGTGATATTGGTACAGGAACCACTCGAAAAGCCGTGAAACTGGCACAAAAGGTGTTATCCGCCAACTTACCTGGATACGTGCAACTGGCGGGTGGAACCAATCACCATACCGTCAGTAAACTCAAAGCAGTAGGACTCCTCAACCCTGCAACCCCAGAAGACGCTACCGCTAACCCCATCCAGCCCTTTGTCGCGGGTGTGGCTTACGGAAGCTATGCCCGGGT
>NZ_JBKHHI010000561.1:0-3449 GCF_046539235.1 Coleofasciculus sp. | reverse complement strand
CGCCCTCCCCACCGATAAATGAACAACAAAACCCGCCCTCCCCACCGATAAATGACAAAAAAAACCCCCCTGCCCCTTGATCGATTGTAGAGATATTGTAGACTACTGGACTAACACAGCTAAAAGGATGGATTAGACTTGTCGATTTTATGGGCGCACGCCATGCGCCCCTACGGTTTCTGGATGTAATTTTAATTCATCACCACGCCACTGCGCCCAAAACAGGATAAATAATACCCGATCGCAACCAAACGACTACTCCATGCGATCGCGAATCAATTTGGGGGTTTGCAGCTTTGTCCCCAGACTCGTACCCGCCGGATTAGGGTTGATCGGGGAGGTGCGCTTAAGCGGTACAACAATGCGCTCACGGTACAGGTTTGCCCGTTTTTGGATTAGCTCCTTTTCGTCGGGATGTTCGTAAACCACTGCACCTCTACTTTGCTCTGCCAAAATTTTGCAGGCAAAATAGTTTGCCATAAACCGATCCTGTTTAAACGTTGCTCCCGCTTGTGGGATATCTTTTTTCGCTGGATAATGTTCGGTTAATTCCTTGGGGCATTCTTGCAACCACTGCTCAACCCCTTGAGCATAAGCCCTCGCGACTTGCTCTTGACTAATCTGCCAAGTATCATCCTTGCGCCGTAGGCTAAATTTACCATAATGACCCACGGCTTGTACCTCTTTGGCGTCTTTTGCGATCGCGGATAAAATGTCACCCTGATTCAAAGGCGTGCCATCGGGATGGTTATGGGTGATGATTTGATCTATATGAGACGCTTTTCCTTTTGATGTTTTCGGTTTCTTAGGTGGGAATACTGGAATATTTGCCGCGTTATACCCAAAACGTTCGGTCTGTTTCAGTTGCGTCTGGATATCTGCGGTTTCCTTGGATGAAGCGGATGTCTGTTTGGGGGAACCAAAAGGGCGCGTCTGCAAGAGATTCGCTACAGGTAACTTAGCAAGTCTTGCTTGGATACCCTTCCCGAAGGAGCGCGTCTGTAACGAACTTGGTGCTGGGATAAACTCGTCTTCCCCAGACCTTTTTTTGCGGATTCGTCGCCGGATACCCATAACCCCCTCCAAATTTAACTGGAGATATACTTGACATATAGCACTAATTTGTGATTAAGTCAAATGCTCCGTGAATTAGGATAATTGAGGGGGAATTGAGAAAGACGCGATCGCACTTCTTAATTTAAGTCATTTTCCCCTAGCCATCACTACTTATTCAGCAGCCCCTAACTAGCTAGCTTCAATGGCGATCATCTTTGCCCAAAATGACCTGAAGCTGAATACGTTCCTTCTCAACTACCGATACAGGAACCTCTTCTAGGTTCGGTGTACTTCTTGAAGCTAACCTTCTTATTTGATCTTCGGAAACCTCTGCTTTTAAATCACTTATCGGATTGATACCAAACCAAGTTTGCGCTGGTTCACTGTCAACTGTAAGCTGGCTAGCTACTACTGCTTCTATTTCTACGCCGTTGACAATTTCTTCTTCCCAAAGAGATATTGGCAAACCTCGTAGCTTTAACTCAGCACCTGCCGGCAAAAGAAAAGCCTGGAAGTTGGCAGTTCCCAAGAAGCGACCAACTACAACACGCCCCTGACCACCAAGCTCAAATACTTCAACTGAATTGACACTGCCCTGCCCTAGAGGTGAAGAGGAGTCAAGTGTCGCTGGCAAGAGAAACCAACAGGGCTGGGCGTGATGGTTTCGCAATGTTACATCCATCAGCAAATCAACTATCGGTGGACGTCTGAATCTTCTCTCAATGAACTTTATCTCTACCGATGGCTTTGTCATAGGATGCTCCGATTTATATGATGATAAAACCACTTTCTTCTGGCTATCAACTTGTTTGAGAGGTGGCTGTGCTTTGCATACTTGAAATGTGATACCCACATAGATTACAAAGATACCAAATATTAATATATTGACTCTCATTGATTTCGTATTTCTTGAACTTTATTTGGATTTAATGCCAGACCTACACTGACCAAGAATCCTCCTTTTCTTGTTTGACCGCCTATTGTGTACTCTGGTGCATTCAAAATATCCTCTACTGTGACAGTGTCAGGAAACGTGCTTGATTCCGATTTGTATTCATCAGGAATTCGAGTTTTATACTTGTCGTAAAGGGATTGGTATGTATTGCCAGAGTTCTTTTCTGCCAAAACATCAGCCGCAAACCTTTCGAGTATTATCTGATAATCCCTTTCTGTCCGCATTGCATTATATGCCCGACTCATCTCATTTAGCATGTTTGCTTCAGTCACAGAAGACACCCCAAAGCCAGCCCAAAGTTGATTTCCTGGTGTCTCATCCATGCAGACAGCGTTCTCGCCTTGAAAGGCTCCTCCGGGATGTTTAAGCAAGTACTTGGGATGATTGTAAAAATAGTACCACTCACCTTTCTTAACAGGTCGATTGCCTGGTGTCCCTTTATTATTGTTTTTTGCCGCATCTGTACTATCAATTACCCCATCAGCCAGGGGTGTAACCCCTATATTGGGGCTAATACGCAACAACTTATTACCTGGAGGTTTGTTCGGCCACTCGGAGTAACGTTCATTAAACTTATCGTCACCGATCGCCGCACGCAACGTATCAATTTGAATCGCTATAAGAGCTGTTAAACACTCACCAATTGTTCCACCCGTGAGCCATCGCTTAATACCCTCTGACGCATCCGTCATAGGCTTGAGTTGCCAATCCATCCAGCCCAAACGTTCAAAGTAGTTTGGATCAGCATACCCATTCCAGTAATCGTCGTTCCATTTATCGGCATACTCCTTGTACCGTGAGTTGTTTACTGGATCTTGTTTGTACAACTGTGCCCTCCGCTGAAAGTTATGTGCATAATGAATTCCCGTATGAGCAGTTCCTCCCTGATTGATTGCATTAACTTGGTTTACGACATGTTCTCCCATCGCATCTTCAGTAGCTTCGATTTCTGGCTTACGCTGAATCGAAGCTGTCTGCTGAAGCACATGGGTAAATTCATGAGCCATCAACTCTTGCCCATCCTTACTCCCAGGATTATATTCCCCCTGGCGGAAGAAAACATCTTGACCCGTCGTAAACGCACGAGCCCCCACTGAGCGATTGAGGTGGTCAGCTTTGGAATCGGTGTGTATTTTGACCCCACTCAAGTCAGCCCCAAACGCTTGTTCCATTGGTTGGCGAACATCATCCGCAATTGGTTGTCCGCTACCTTTGGCGCTTGCGATAGACTGTTCTAGTTCTGGAGTCGCCGCCATTCCACCCCCACTTGACTTGCGTTGCACTAAGGGCTTCATTTGAAGTTCCTCTTCCTCTTCTGGCATCTCCTGACGTTGAATGGATTCAGCCAGAGGTTTGGTTTGAAGTTCCTCTTCCTCTTCTGGTATCTCCTGACGTTGAATGGATTCAGCCAGAGGTTTGGTTTGAAGTTCCTCTTCCT
>NZ_JBKHHI010000560.1:0-3452 GCF_046539235.1 Coleofasciculus sp. | reverse complement strand
GTTGTTGGGTGATATGAGTTGGGAATAATGTTCGTCATGGTTTATGAAGGGGGTAAGTTGTCAAGCATTTAAATTGGGAATGGGTAGCGAGCTTGCTGGCTCACACTACTGGCGTGGCGCACCTTAATTGGTGTGGTGGATTAAAACCGTAGGGGCGCACCGATGTGCGCCCATCAAACTGTCAAATTAATCCCACGCTTTTAGGGCAAAGGTGCGTTACGCTTCGCTAACGCACCCTACATATAGAGTCTTTGCGTAAGTCCTAAAACCTACACCTGTCAGCCGACGAAGAGGGGGGAGGACAGAGGATGCGAGAGCTTTTGTTGCACGGGAGAAGGGGAACCAGATTCTCTTACTCCCCTCTTGCTCCCCTCTCCCAAGCTTGGGAGAGGGGCTGGGGGTGAGGGCTGGGGTTGAGGGGTTGAGCTTCAGTTGACACGGGCGCACGTCGGTGCGCCCCTACCTTTTCTGGAGAGGGCTGAAGCCCTTACTACAAGCTGGCTAACTCAACTAACTGCTTTGCCAACTCTTGAATCATGGGACGAGTTTTCACCGATTCACCCCGAATCAGTCGGTGAACTGTTCCCCTTAACTGCGGCGTTTGGGTTTGAATCGTATCAGTTGTGGCATCAAGACTACTATAAATAATCGCAATCACAGTCAAGTTCAGCTTTCGACAAAACTCTTGCCAATCGGCTACCTCGGATTCCGATTTGGCTAAAATCACTGCATGGGTAGCTTGAGCCATAATTAACTCATTTTCTTTACTTATCTTACCCCCTACATCAAACAGTAATAACGAGTTTTTAATCACTTCAATCGTTCGCGCTTTGCCCTGGGCAAATTCCGGTGTAAACTTCGCCTTATACTCCGCTTTTAATTCTGCCGCTAACTCCGGATACTTCTGTGCTGTTTGTGCAAACCAGCTACCATCCCCATCTGGACAACCGGAAATCGTGTAAAAATCCTGGGGAGCATCCTCTCGCTCCAGAATTGCCTCTTTCAACCCATCCCGAAAAACAGTTTTTCCCGTATTGGGAGCGCCGCATAGCACTACTTTCACCGTCTGACAGGGATCACGCTCCAGATCAATCCTGTCTCCCACCTGATAATCTGGAGTATGACTAATCGTGATAATATAACGGTCTAAACCGCGATCGCCTATTTTCGGATCAAAGACTGCGATCGCACTATAGCGATGAGCCAGTTCCAATGCTAGGACAAAAGAGGCTAACACTGTTGAACGCCCATTGATTTTCAGCAGTTTTCCGCCTGTTAATTGCCCCGAATTAATTAATTTCTGTAACTGTGCCTTGACATCGCGCACAATTTGGTCGCCGTCTACTTGCACCTCATTATTAATCTCTACTCTCAGAACATCTCCTTCCCAACGGACAAAAAATGAAGGAGTCGATAACTCAGCCGAACGCTTAACCTCAGTCACCTCCCCAGTCTGAAAATTGACGCTTCGACTCCGCTCAGCGTCAACGCGGCTAGCCAAAGGATACTCTGGTGTCGTACTACTCACCACCACATACGCCCCCAACCGTGTATCCGCCACTGCAACCACTCGATACAGATGCGCCACCTCATGAGCCAGAGTATAACTCGCCCCCACTGAAATCCGCCCATTAATTTTGAGCAGATTCCCCCCGGAAAGTTCTCCAGAAGCAATCATTTGCTTCACCTGAGTCTGCACATCTTGCACAATGACATCGCCATCAGCCGGAATTGGCTTCCCTGCATCGGTTTTGGCAAAATCCACTTTGAGAGTATCGCCTTTAAGGTGTATTGAATAAGTCATGATTCGGTATTCCTGATTCATCGGTGTGACTACTAAGCCTGACATGGGTTGACCTTCCTTTGGTAGAGACGTTGCATGCAACGTCTCTACTATGGCAGGTAGTAAGAAGAGGGGCTTTCCAATTTCTAGAAAAGGGTTTTTATTTTGCCTAAAATGTTATAACATTACCATAAGTACATCAAACACTAAATATCAAAGGAGAAAAAAAACATGACACACATCTCCCCCAACTTCGACCCCAGCAATACTGCTGAACCCTCTATCCAGCAAGTCTTAGAGGAATTGGGTATCGCCCAACTCCTCGGGTTGATCAAGCACCACAGCGACATTGACTTCGATGCAGATCAAATGCACCTAACGGATGCGGAAGCCCATGCGATCGCGGCGTTATTTATCCAGCAGTTGACCGAAAGCCTGAATGGTAAACTCATTGCTGGCGCTTTAAATACTCTGCGTCACAGTGAAGAAATGGAGGACGTAAAGCAAGAGGACGGGCGGGTTTTGCCACCAAGTTGGGTAAAACAATTCCTGTTTGTTCCTAAACCCGCCCCTACACAGTCAACACTCAACCATTCTCCCCATGAAGATGAGGACAACCTATACTGTTATCCCACCCATTCTGATCAGGAAATAGAGCCTCTATTGGTGCGTACCCCAACCGGACTCTATAATCCCAAAGACCCCCACCATCCCCGCCCGATTACCCAGCGTGAACAATACATCATTGACCTCTATTGTTACTGTAAATTAAAGATGACACCCAAGAAGTTTTATTCCAAATGGGATGTCACGTATGAGCAAATTTCTCACATCTGTTTCCGTTCCCTGGGAACTGTTCAATGTTGGTTCAACCGAGGTCAAGGGTATCGCTCCCCTCAACCCGTTGACTTGCGCCAGTTGACTATCGTGGATTTTTTGCTCGATCATTATGAAGAACTCCCCCAATCCTTAATTGATCTGCTCTGTTCCTATTGATTCCATGGGGGAGAATTCAAAGCCTCTCCAAATAAAAAATATATTCCGCTTCCCTCTCCTTGTAGGAGAGGGCTAGGGAGAGGTTCGGAGAGAGGTTTTCCAGAGAGGTTTTCCAGATCCCGACCCCAAGGAAGCTACATATAGACCTTAAATCTGTTGAAAAAGGGGGTTGCCAACAACGATTATAATCAAAAGCTGATAGTTACATCCAATCACTCCATGTCTGCTGAAGAATTTCTTCCCACCGTCCACTGCTTAGAAACCCTTGTACCAGAACTATTGCAAGTTTCTAATCATCCATCGGTTCCAACCCAATCCAAAAATTGCCTCACACTTTTAGCCTGTGGCGCTCGACGGTGGGTCATACTCCGGTCGTTGTATGACCGCGATAGTCACTTCTTTATCGAATTTGAAACTGAACTCTTTAACTGTGCGGATTGGTTAAAGAAGTTCAAATAAAAAGTTGATCATTATAAAACTCGTTCTTTCTCAGATTGGCTATTTCCCGAATATACCGAATCCTTCACCAATCAATTCATTGCTACCTTAAACTATCGCACTCTTCAAATGACAAATGACGTAGCTTGCTTCTCGCGATAGCGAGTATGACGAATGACATACAGCAGATTTGGTGGTTGATGAGGTACAGTCTCTAAGCAAGATCCCCGACTTC
>NZ_JBKHHI010000559.1:0-3453 GCF_046539235.1 Coleofasciculus sp. | reverse complement strand
ATGATGGGTCAAGATGGAATGGGTCGTGGTCGGATGGGTGGTGGCATGATGGGTCGTGGACAGACTAACGATTCCGGAAATGTTGAGGTGTTAGCCACACTTAGCTATAACGGACAAGTTGACCCTCAAAGTGATGTCTTGGGTGGCTAAATCGAATTCCCAATCACAGGCAATAATGAAACCACTAAATAACCAGAAAATCCAGTTAAATGGGACATCGCTGCCCTACTTCTTAAACGGCAAATGATAGGGGAAAAAATAACCGCAGATAAGCCGACAAAATAGCTTCTCCCCAAAAAACCGTCAATCCTGCACCTAACGCCAGAAACGGTCCAAAGGGCATTGGTTGTCGCCGATTCAGCCAACCCATCGCCATGGCACCGCCCCCAGCAAATGCGCCGACTGCACAGGCTAAAAACCCAGCTAATAGTAAATACTTCCATCCCAACCAAGCCCCCATCATTGCGGCTAATTTGGCATCTCCTCCGCCCATGGCGGTTTGCCCAAAGACGATAGAACCGACTAGGGTGATGATGTCAAATAACCAAATTCCCAACACTGCACCGCCAATTCCGGTCATGAGTTGAGCCGATATATCGGAAAGTTGAGCCGTTTGGAAAAAAGCGAATGCGCCTTGAAAGACTATACCCACAACTAATCCCGACTGGGTGAGTGAATTGGGGAGTGTCATTGTGTCGAGATCAATTAAGGATAGGGCTAATAACCAGCTTAAAAATGCCCAATACCCAAAGGTTTCTATGCTTAAGCTATAGTGTAAAAAAACTAATAAAAATAATAGTCCTGTGATGGCTTCGACTAGGGGATAACGCCAAGAGATGCGACTACGACAATGACGACAGCGCCCTTTTAACCACAGCCAACCCAAGATAGGAATATTCTCTCGTTTGCCGAGTTTGTGTAAGCAATGCGGGCAACGGGAGGGAGGGAAAAGTATGGATAAGTTGGCGGGTAGACGATAAACAACGACGTTGAGAAAGCTGCCGATAGATGCGCCGAGGGCAAATACGATTAAAGCGGTGACGATGATAATTAAAGTATCCATGTTGAATCACGTTGTAGGTTGGGTGGAGGAACGAAACCCAACAAGTTTGACGTTAGGCATTGTTTACTAGCCTTAAGTTGGTACGATTTAACTTATAATATTTTTGGCTAGACTTTGAGGGAATGGGGGCAAGCGATTAGGGCGAAGACAGCGCAACTACGAACAAACTATTCCACTCTCCATAACCAGGATTTGGAGTTGGGTTCTTCTGTTAGTTTATGATTGGCTTTAATTCCTTGTTTCAAGGTTTCAGTGGGTCGATAGACAAAGATGGGAGAAAATGTATCTGGAATTTGGGGATTTCCAGGGGGTAGAACCATCTGGAGATGAACGTCTGGATTTAGGGAATGACTCAGAGAAAACATAATTCCGGGAATTTTATCACTAACGACGAGGGGATTTTTGGCTTGATTGACAATTTTAGCCACTTGGGGATTATATCTACTTTTACTATGACTTTTGTGCCACCACACCGGAAATTGGGCGCTGACGATACAGGAGATAATACCACAAAACAAGAGTGCGATCGCGCCGTATTGCCAGCGCTTCAGATGCTTTGTCTTGCCGTTAATTGCCGTAGTTTTGGCTGCCATCAAATAAGCGACTGCTATCTGAATTCCTAAATAACTGGGAATGGCGTATCGGGTAATACTAGAACGACGCCCCCCTAAAATGACATCGGGTCCAATCAGCGCCATTCCGGTAACACCAATTAAGGTGATAATAAACACCCAAGCGTTGAGGGGGGCTTGGCGGTAAAGATAGTACAGCGCATAGCCTGCTAATAATGCACTAAGATAATGCAGTGGACTAAATGGGCTGGTTCCTTGATTCACATCAAAGAAAATTCGACTCAGATTTAATCCCCAAAATAATGGTAAAAATCCTTCTCGATTCAAGTTAACCGAGGCTGTATTATCCACGAATTTGGAAAAATGGCTAATCACAATCCCTAGCCAGGGTAAAAATAGGAGTAGCCCGAATAGAGACGATAATAAATACTTCGTTAGTTTGCGACTCCAGCGAAATCCTTCAGTGACTAAAACATAAATACCATGTCCGATAGAAACGAAGGCGGAAAAGGGATGAGTATAAAGTCCCAGCGCCACAGTTACTCCGTAAATTCCCCAACTCGGTAAGGTTTTTAATCGGATGGCTCGCAATAATGCCGCACTCGATAATAGAATAGTCACTGTCCACAAACTATATTCTCGTGCTTCTTGGGCGTACAAGACATGGAAGGGGGAAATCGCTAGAATAGCAACACCAAACCAACTTACTGTCGATAATCCGAAGAGTTCCCAACATAACCAGTACATACAAGGAAATGCCAGAAAACTGATTAACACGGATAAGAAGCGAATGGTGACAACTGAATGACTAAAGAGTTGCAACCAGAACCGTGCTATTAGATAATAGAGGGGCGAATGTTCGGGATTTCCGGCTAAGGCGTTAATCGTGTCATTGAGATCTTTTTCCGGCGTGGGATACTGATACCTCTCTAAGAACGTTGCAACTGGAATCACCTCACCGTCGAACGCTTGCTGGATGACTTCTGTTTGGGTATACCCAGAGATTCGCATTGAGGTCATTGTCTCATCGTACCAGTAAACCTTGCGATCGAGGTTATAGAAGCGGAAAAATATCCCCAGTACGATTAAGGCAATCAGTAAATTTCGCCATCCGGTTGAACTTAACGGTATTTTTTTTAACATCATTCATCAATCTCACCCACGCGCCTTATTATAGGATTAATCAGGTGGTTTCTCGACAAATTGACAACTGACAACTGACGAATAACAAATGACAACTGAAATTGAACGCTTTAAACTCTCCAAATCAGCTAAAGACCAACTAACCAAACTTAAACGCTATACTAAAATTGATCAGTGGAATATTCTTTGCCGTTGGGCGTTTTGCCGTTCTCTGGCGGAACCGACTCAACCTTCACCTGTCCCGATTCCGGCTGACTCGAATGTGGAAATGACATGGCGGGTGTTTGGTGGCGATTTGGCTGATATTTTGTTAATTGCGCTGAAACAACGCTGTCATAATGATGGTTTAGGGTGTGATAAGGATACTCTGACTAATCAATTTCGCCTTCATCTACATCGGGGGATTGGGTATTTAGCCGGTGATCCCAGGATTAAGACAATTAAAGATTTTATCGAAATTGCGAATAATCAATAAATGTTCTTGGTTATTCACCTCTCTAAACCCTTCCATCATGCATGTCTGGTTATTTTCGATGATATTATGTGTGATGTATTCTGTGTTTGTTAACTCTATAGGGGCGAGTTACAGGTTACGGTTAATAGGGGGCTATAGGACGGCACATTTTCCCATGATGAAATAGTACCTAAAATTCGCGATCGCGTCAAGCCCTAATC
>NZ_JBKHHI010000558.1:0-3508 GCF_046539235.1 Coleofasciculus sp. | reverse complement strand
TAAGAGAGGTCATCGGCGGCTGATTAATGAAGCAAAAGAAAGTTTAGCTGCACAAAAAGCAAAATATGTGGCAAAGTGCGGTCAACTCCCTGAAGATGTTCGAGAATCAGACGATCCAAATGTTAATTGGTTTAGACTACCTGACTGGGCAGTTAGAGCAGGAGTGATTATAGTTGCTGGGGCTATAGTCATAGGAGCGGCTGTCACCCTTCCATCCTGGGGTTTGGCAGCACTAATTACACTAGCTAGCCTATTAGGACTACAGTTAATCGATCGGCGACCTATTCATTAAATAGAGCTGAGCATAAATATCTATGAAGACCCCCAATATAACGAGAATAAGTTATGATTGAACAATTCAAAAAAACTATCTATCAAGCCCTCATTTGCGGTGATACTAAGCTACTTAGGGAATGTTTTTATAAACTCAAAGGTTTAATGTTGGAGGAAAAAAATTTTAGTCCAGAAGATATAGATTTTTTCATCAATTTACTAGAGCAACCGAAATTTATAGGTCTAGGAGGAGGATGGTATTTTGCAATGCTCTTTCAAATTCCTAGAGAGAGTTTGTCCTTTGCCCAACGAGATCGAATTAACTCTGCAATGTTAATCGCTTACGATTCTATTGAAAAAATTTCTCCAGAACTATTTTCAGAAGCTATTGAACAAGCTATTAATTCAGGAGAAGAAATGCAGATGAAAGAATGTGCAAAAGCCATATCATCTGCCGTTTCAGGACTCAGCTATTTTCCAGATAAGTACTTAAACTTGATTCTTGGTTTTCTCAAACAAAATCGTTTCTTGACCTCAAAAGGAGCATGGCATTTACTCTATATTTTAGAAATAGAAAATTGGGAATTCCTCTCTGAAGATCAGAAAAATCGGCTCCTGCCGTTGCTAGAAAGTTCCTACAGTTCATTTACGGATTGGATGGCATGGTTTGTAATATCGGAAATGCTAGGGGAATACTTTGCCAACGAGCAAGCATTTCAAGTATTATGCCGACTGAAGAATATCGAAGCGGCGGAACCGCGTTCGTTGATACCTCATGGATTAGAGCATATTGTCAAGGATTCTCATGACCAACAACTAGCACAAAAGGCATATGCGGAGCTTTTACAGATGAAGTACGACCCTTCTGAACAAGTCCGCGATGAGGTTAATGCATCTTTGCAAAGGATAGCTAATCGAGGTATCGAAATTAGAATTGAGGACATATACTGACTGGCTACCAGCCTTATCCTTGCCAACCCTAACCTGGGCAAGACCTTTTCTGCCGCTCATGAGATTACCGGATGCACTGCTGGAACACCCAGAGGTTTGGAAATCAATTTATACTCAGGCAGCGAGCGAGCATGAAACCCGTCTGAGGTTGAGAGATTGGGCAGTAGGAATGGATGGCGGATATGGCGAACTCATGCGGCAGGTTGTCACCAAGGCGTTTCAACAGCTAGCTGAACAGATGGGACGGGAGGTAGCAGTTGATTTAGCTGCGATCGCCCCTGAAAGTGTGTCCGAGAAACGTGATGGATTGGAATTGTCCGGGCGCACCGACGTGCGCCCTTTGACCACACCGACGTGTTTAAGTCGTTTCTCGCATTTCGCTGGTGCGGACTGATAACGTTTTCGTCTGATTCCCCCGCACGACTTTGACCTGGAGAACTTGATTCACACCACTATTCTCAACTAAACGTTGTAACTGTTCTGCACTCGTCACCGATTGTCCATTAATGGCTGTGACAACATCCCCACGACGCATACCCCCTGCTGCTGCTGGAGAATCAGGTACAACTTGCACCACTAAAACCCCATTCACTTCCGGCACCATGAACGAGGAATTGGGATCGCGATTATTTTCTTGCGCCAGTTGCGGGGTTAGGGTAGTCATGCGAATGCCGATGAACGGGTGGACAACTTTTTCACCTCGCATCAATTTGGCGGTAATTTCTTTGGCTTTATTGATGGGAATGGCAAACCCAATCCCCATTGCATCCGGGCGAATGGCGGTATTGATACCAATGACTTGTCCCTGTTGGTTTAAGAGTGGACCGCCGGAGTTACCGGGGTTAATCGCCGCATCGGTTTGAATGAAATCAAGTCGTTTTTCGGGAATCCCGGCTTCTGCACTCGATCGCTGAAGGGTACTGATAATCCCTAAGGTTACAGTATTATCTAACCCCAAGGGATTACCGACTGCGATCGCCCAATCTCCAACTTGCACATTAGTCGAATCTCCCAATGTGACAACAGGCAAATTGTTGCCATCAATTTTGACCACGGCTAAATCTGTGATTTCATCGACACCCTGCACATTTCCTTCAAACTGGCGTCCGTCTTTGAGAATTACCGTTACCTTATCTGCCCGATCGACCACATGGGCATTGGTGACAACTACCCCAGTGGGGTCAATAATAAACCCAGATCCTTGACCCCGCAGACGACGTTCTTGGGGCATTTGGGGAAACGCATCGTCCCCGAAAAACCGCCGGAAGAAGGGATCATCAAAAAATGGATCGAGGCGGCGTGTTACTGTACGTTCCGTGTCAATTCGTACCACAGCCGGTCCCACTTGATTCACCGCCGCTGTAACAAAACTGCCGCCGATATCGGTAATGGGTGGGCGTTGGGCGAGAACTATGGGGGATTCGGGTTCATTTGTCAAGATGGGTTCAGCGTGAGAGGGTGAGACATTATAAAACCCAACCGTCAACAGAACACCTGTCGCGATCGCAATCAGATAAGCGCTGATTTGGCGTAACCGAGGGAACAACGTTGTCAATCGCATAGCCTTATTCTTGAGTTCAGTTGTATGTATCTATGATCATCTATCAAAATTATTGTCACAATCGCTTAACATTGACTGGTTAATCCAGGACGTTCTTTGAGCCAATAGTGTTTCAGCCATGAGCGGTTCCCCTTGCTTAGAAAACCTGGCTCCCAAACATCTCGACTCTGGATTAGGATGAACAGAAGAACTAATCCATCAACGTTGCCAATCCCGAACTGGAGTTAAGCCATTGATTAATGAAACCTATACTCGGTCAGAGTCAGACCAACATTCGCTGAATCAATCCTTCCACCCTAGTCATGGAGAGCATGATCACGATCATGATCATGCTGCATCTACCCACGCTCATGTTCACGATGAGGAGTCTCTGCGGCGAATTGTCAATCGGCTTTCTCGAATTGAGGGACATATCCGAGGGATTAAGACGATGGTACAGGAAAGTCGCCCCTGTCCAGATGTGCTGGTGCAAATTGCGGCGGTGCGAGGCGCATTAAATCGAGTTGCCCGAGTTATTTTAGATGAGCATCTAAGTGAATGTATCGGTCGGGCGGCTGAGGAGGGTAACATGGAGGCGGAAATCGAACAATTGAAGACCGCCTTAGATCGATTTTTGCCGTAGTTCCCGTGGTGCGGATAGAGTTTTGATTCTGTAGGGGCTCTTTTGACTACTATCATTTCTGACCTTACCCAGATGGAATTAAACCCGCCCGTGTGTAGGGG
>NZ_JBKHHI010000557.1:0-3516 GCF_046539235.1 Coleofasciculus sp. | reverse complement strand
AATTTAGTCCCTAAACCCGCCCCTACAGATTCCCTAAACCCGCCCCGACAATTGTCCCTAAACCCGCCTCGACAAATGCTTAACTGTTGTTACATTATGTTCTTCTGCCTTATGGGACTAGTGCAAGAAGGCAGAAATAACTGAACAGCTAATATTTCCCCCAGCTTCCCCAGCTCCCCCAGCTCCTCCACACCTAAAAAGCTGCTCAAGTATTTCCAAGGGCGCTGCACTAGGACTTCCGATAAGCGCGAATCATTGCTTGAGTCCCCTGTTCTCCTCCTTTACCATCATCAAGTTCTTGAACCATCTTAAACAAACGGTCAGCAAGTTCCACTCCTGGCAATTCCTGAGGCGATGAATTTAATGTCTCGGCTACCAATCTTAAATCCTTAAGGATATGCTTAATCATAAAACCCGGTTGGAAATCCGACGCCGCAATTTTCGGTCCTAAATTCGACAGCGCCCAAGAACCAGCCGCCCCCGTACTGCAAACCTCTACAATTAAGTTCGGGTCAATATCCTGCTGCTGCGCCAACTGCATCGCCTCACACAACGCCACCGCATGAACCGCCGCCAAAACCTGGTTACACAGTTTGACCGCCTGACCACTCCCCATCGGTCCACACAGGCGAATCGTTTTACCCAAAACCTCCAACAACGGTTTACTTTCCTGAAAATCCTCAGCATCTCCGCCAACCATAATCGTCAGTGTGCCATTTTTTGCACCAATATCACCCCCAGAAATTGGCGCATCCAAAAAGCGCAAGTTATGCTGTTGCAGTTGAATGCCTATTTCACGCGCTGCCTCTGGACCAATCGTACTGGTATCAATCACCAGCGTACCTGGACGCGCTGATTCGGCAACGCCTCCCGTTCCCAAAAGGACTTCTTTGACATCAGGAACGTCACTCACACAAGAAAAGACGATATCTGCTGATTCGACAGCCTCACGAATCGAAGACACCACTGATACCCCAGCCTGAGCCGCCATCTCCACACCCGGACGGTTAGGGGTTCGATTCCACGCCTTAACCGCGTAACCCTCTCGTGCCAAATTTGCCGCCATAGGTCCGCCCATGACGCCAAGTCCGATAAAGGCAATCTGTTGATTCATATCTGTTGACTCCATTGTCTGTGCTTCTGATAAGTTGCTAGAGGTGTCATGCCTTTGTCATACTAGAATCTCTTGGAAGAAAATTGGGGAGTCTCAGTCTCACGCCAATCATCGAGTTGGTTTGCCAGAAAAGCGACAGTAAATAAGCAATACGGGATAAACCGACGGAATAGAAAATAACTTATAAAAATAACCAGAATACTTTAGAAATACTATGGTAAATCCCAGCGACATTCAAGAGTCCACCCTTCAAGAGCAGCAACTCGCGCATCAGCAGGTTGGGAAAATGGCGTTCGCCTTATCCATTGGCATTGCGCTAATTTATCTGGCATTTCTCAAACCGGGGATTTGGGGCTTTGATGGCAATGACATGCTGGATGTTTCCAAGTCATTAGTCACCGAATTTGATTTTAGCGTGCCGCCCGGTTCCGGAGCCTTAGGTCGCGATGGGCAATATTACTCAATTCGATATCCCTTATTACCGATTATTGCCACACCCTTTGTTGCTGTGGGACTGGTGTTAGGTCACTGGTTCAATATACCGACGAACTATTCCGCGGCGGTTTGTGCCTTAGTTGTATCTGTCTTATTAACCGCTTTAACCACATCGCTGGTGGCTTTGTTGGCATTGCGCTTGGGAAGCAGTCGCACGGGTGCGTACTTAGCCGCCTTATGTTTTGCCTTGGGTACAACAGCCTTGGTCTATTCACGAGAGTTCTTTGCTGAACCCCTCCTCTCTTTTATAACCGCCTCCAGCCTCTATCTCGCCCTGGGAAAAACCAGTCGTGAACATGCGGGTGCGAGTATTCTTTCCGGCTTAGCCTTGACCGCTAAACCTGCGGGTATTGTCATCGGACCGGTGTTGTCCGCCTATCTCCTGCTCAAGCGGTATCCCCTGCGGAATGCTCTAGGTCCCCTACTCGGTACAATTATGGGGTTCATGCTGTTCATGGCTTACAATTACCTGCGGTTTGGTAGTTTACTATCCAGTGGACAAAATGCCTCGAAATTTACCCTGGATGGAATGCTAGAACGATTTATCGGTTTGATCTTGAGTCCCGGCGCCGGAGGGGGGTTAATCTGGTACTGTCCGCCGACAATTCTGGCAATTATTGGATTCCGTAAAGCCCTCAAAACTAAACCCCTAGAAGCCTTAGCCATTGTGGGTATATTCGGTGGGTATTGGCTACTCCATTCTTTTTGGGAATTTGGCGGTTGGAGTTGGGGACCTCGATTTTTAGTTCCCGCACTCCCAGGATTGATGGCGCTAGTCGCACTGATTGGGAAAAAGTGGTGGAATTGGTTAATTGGTTTGACGGTACTCGGGTTCCTCGCCAACGCCCCGACCCTGGTATCGTATTTTCAACGCTACTATGCCGAAGCCTTAGAGGGAGGATATATCAACCGAGCCAGAGCCTTATGGGATTCGCCCAGCTATGCGCCCCTATTTAATGCTTGGGGAGCTGCCTATCGCCAGGTTAGCAGTGCCTTAAGTACAAATATTCGAGATGTCCTGGCGCAAGTTGGAGAACCACCGCCCGGTGACCAAATGACCAGCGCTCAACTGTTACATATTGTGGCAGTGTGGTGGTGGGTATTGCCTGCTGTTGGTATCCCGATTTGGGTGGGCGGACTTTTAGCCGCCCTGTTGATTGGAGCAGGGGTTTGGGTGCTGCGTTGGGGCTGGCTGCAAGCTAGAGCCAAAGCATAAACGAAATAGGTGAAACCAGGCAGAGGGTAGAGGGGTGAGGGGGTGAGGGGGAGATGGGGAGAAGTTTTTATTATGGGTGATTTGCCGGACATCATAGAAAACATTCAATTACAGCTTATCCGAGCAGTATTGAGAGAGGAGAGAGTAGAGAGGGAGGAGGGTTAATGATAGGAAAAGGTTTACCGGAAAATAGCAAATAGTTGACACCAATGAGCGGTATTTTAATCTTGTGAATCACCTGTTTTGGCGATACGTGCAATGAAATTAATCATTCAAATCCCTTGTTACAACGAAGAAGCGACTCTAGGGGTAACGCTGTCCGAACTTCCCCGTCAAGTGCCTGGAGTCGATATAGTAGAGTGGCTAATTATCAATGATGGCAGTCTCGACCAGACGGTTGAAGTTGCCAAAGCCTGTGGCGTTGACCACATTGTTAGCTTTGATCATAATCAGGGTTTAGCCAAGGGGTTTATGGCGGGGATAGAAGCCTGTTTAAAGGCGGGAGCTGATATTATCGTGAATACGGATGCCGATAATCAGTACTGTGCGGCAGATATCCCTAAGCTAATTGAACCTATCTTACAAGGTCAGGCAGAAATTGTCGTGGGTGCCCGACCCATCCAGCAAATTAAGCATTTTTCTCCTGCCAAAAAGTTTTTGCAAAAATTAGGAAGTTGGGTAGTACGAATCG
>NZ_JBKHHI010000556.1:0-3565 GCF_046539235.1 Coleofasciculus sp. | reverse complement strand
AGCAAGATCCCCGACTTCTTCAAGAAATCGGGGATCTGTCTGTGTACCTCACTTATAGCGCTACGCATTGAGGTTAGGACAATAAAATTAGGTGAAAAGGCAACAGGCAACAGGCAACAGGCAACAGATAAATGTCCTAACGTATCCTCGTAGTGCTATACTTGAAAAGCGCTGTAAACTATCCACCCGTCCTATCAAAATTATTCCCATCAAACCAACAGGATGTCATGTCGTTTTGCGCCAGAGAATGGAGGAAAGAGCCAGAATAAAGTTGGCGCGATCGCACTCTGATAGAGTCGTCTTTAAACGAAAGCTAATGCACGTTTGAAATCACCGCTATAGTTGCCTTGCATCCGCCACTCAAAGACATTAGACCACAGCAAAAACATCAGCAGTCAGCGTACTAGCATTCACTCCAGTCAAAATCGCCAGCGTATCATCATTAAAATCAATCTGAGTATTCTTGCCAGTTTGAGTAATAGACAACTGCTCAAATGTCAGATTACCTGCCAAACCAATAACATCCTCAACCCCCTGAAAATCCTGAATCGTATCAACGCCTTGACCCAAGGTTAAGACAAAAGTATCATGACCCTTGCCACCGATGAGCTTATCATTACCAAGACCTCCCCATAACAGGTCATCACCATGATCACCCCAAATTTTGTCATCCCCCTCTTCGCCATAGAGTTGGTCATTACCCCCCTTACCGCCAATCCGGTCATTCCCTGTGCCACCATAAATAATATCATCACCGCCGATCGCACCGCCAGAGGAACGCTGATTCGAGTCACCCCGGAGAATATCGTCCCCCTCTTTGCCATAAATCAAATCATTTCCTAAACCGCCAGCCACTGTATTATTACCAGCATCGGCGACAATGAAATCATCAATTCGATCAAAACCAACCTCGATTTCACCCTCTAGAGTTTCTGGGAGACTAGAATGACTGAAACTCCCCGTATCACCTTGAGCAAAGATACCAAAATCAAATAAATTTTGGGTAATTTCCACATTATCCAAAGCCCATTCATCGTAGCCTGCACCACTATGCTCTAACTGTCGCCACCGGAAGCTAGTGTTATTGGTTTGAGCAAACAGGGGAATCACTTCAGTCACAGGTGTCCAATCCGTGTAGAATTCAGTGTCATAGGTTCTCAGGTGCGTCCAATTCGTACCACCATCGATAGAATACTCCAACACCACATCTTCCCCAGCATCAGCATTTTCGCCACCATTGAAGCCATCACCAAAAATCAGGTCAAAGCGGAGAAAATTAAAACTACTCTGAGAAAGATTTGCACCCGTCGTGATAGCACTACGAGTAGAATCATCACTGAAAAATAAGGAATTACCACTTCCGCCAAAGTTGTTAGCAGCGACTCCACCACTGATGTTTAACCACTGACTATTGTCAATAGTAGGGTCAAAGTCATCCCCGGTAAAATTGGTTGCTGGGGGAGTTACTGGGGGAGGTGATGGAGGAGTTACTGGAGGAGTTACTGGAGGAGTTACTGGAGGAGTTGTCCCGTTAGTCAGTGCCTTGTGAGCATTGAGCCGCCCACCCGTTACCGTTTTTCCTTGTAAGCCTGAAATCGGATCAACGGATTGTAGGATTTGTTCCTTGACCTCTAAAGCCGTCAAATTGGGGTTTTGAGCCAAAATCAGACTAGCAACACCTGAGACATGGGGAGCTGCCATAGAAGTCCCCTCCCAAGCTTCGTATCCACCCCCAGGAACGGTACTGAGAATCCCTACCCCTGGTGCGGCTAAATCCACAGAGGTGGCTCCGTAGTTAGAAAAATTCCCTAATTGATCGTTATGGTCTGTCGCTGCCACACTGATAATATTGTCCAAGTTATAGCTGGATGGATAATGAGGACTCAAATCATTATCGTCACCGATGTAATCTGAACCTCCATTACCAGCAGACGCAACAAATAACTTTCCGGCTTGTCCAGCCGCCGCGATCGCATCATAAATAAGCTGAGAAAAACCACCTCCTCCCCAGCTATTGTTAGTCAGGTGAGCGCCCATCATTGTGGCGTATTCTATTGCCTTACTTATTTTGAAGGCATCAGCAGCTTCTGTTTTACCTTCTGTCTCATTAAGACCGAATATCTTAAGAGCCATAATCTGGGACGACCAACTAACACCACTCACCCCAATACCATTATTGGCTTCAGCCGCAATTGTTCCGGCTACATGAGTGCCGTGACCATCATCATCAAAGGGGTCACTATCATTATTGAAAAAATCCCAACCATAATAATCATCGACATAGCCATTGCCATCATTATCAATGCCATCTCCGGGAGTTTCTCCTGGGTTCGTCCACATATTGTCATTCAAGTCTGGGTGGGTGTAATCTACCCCCGAATCAATCACCCCAACCACAATATTATTTCCCGTCGAAATATCCCAGGCTTCGGGAGCATCAATATCAGCGTCAGGCGTACCCCCTGTTTGACCCGTATTGTTCAGTCCCCAGAGTTCATCGAAGCCGGAGTCATTGGGGATCGTGCTATTGAGAGAGATTGTATAGTTAGGTTCTACATAGTCAATTTGTGAATTAGAACTCAGCAAATCTATCGCTTCTTGGAGGCTGACTCCATTGATTTGCCAAAGCTGGCTACCTAATGTTTTCGTACTATCTAAGACTGACGCACCCAGACTCGCTAGCAATGCTTCAATTTCGGTAGGTTCAGTCTCCGGTTTGAATTTAACAATCAACTCACCAGAGGCGTAATCCTGTCCTGCTACGAGACTACTCAGATCGGGGGTGAAAAAATTCTGAACTGCCATTATCGTTATCCTCAACTATTGGTTTTCGAGCTGACTTTATTTCAATCTAAGTCTCAGTTGAGCCAAACCCTTTAAGTCTTAATAGGTTGGGGAATCAAGCTGAAGACTGACGGATGTCTGAGCGGTCAAAACTGCTCTTTGATTTCAACTCTAAATAAAAACCAGACGTAATACATGCCCCTTATCTGCCAATTTAAATGCCAGAAAAAGACCAAGGAATGGCACAATTCTGTCAGTCCCCTTGCCGAAAACTACAAGGCAATTCGTTTACAGGTTATAGTAACCGCTATAGCGGTTAGGACACATCGTATGGTAGAGACGTTGCATGCAACGTCTGGAACAACAGTTTGATTGTCCTAATTGATGTGTCTACTAGAATTGGTCAAAGTTGGTGGGAGTTAGGGTTAAGCATAGGGCGACCCGATGGGTGGTGTTAATTAAGCTCAGCGGGTCGCCCCTACAGGTTGTTATTTTATACCTGTGGGTATTGGTGTGGGAAAATTGGGCGATCGGGGTGGATTTTATGCGTACCCACTTTTTTGTCAAACTATGGGATAATTCGGCTTATACTATAAAAATCAACATTAACAGGGCTTGATTCCCTTAACTTGTGTTAACTCAACCTGGCTGGTTTGCCCACCATGGGTTTTGGGGTTATTTGGTAGTATGCGATACCTAAGCTGTCATGCATTTAAATTGGGTATTAGCAAGATGCTCAATGTAGCGAGCAAGATGCTCAATGTAGCGAGCAAGATGCTCA
>NZ_JBKHHI010000555.1:0-3579 GCF_046539235.1 Coleofasciculus sp. | reverse complement strand
GCGGGTTTCCACACCCTTCGGGAACGCCTCCGGCGAACGGGAAGCCGCTACTCTTCGAGAACGCTCCGCGATCGCGTCATTGATTGTCATGCTCACCCCCAAGCGACAGCCCAGCCCGTCGAAAAAACAACTTAGTAGTTATTTAGTTGTAAAATCAAAAAGAAGTATTAATCCATGTAGGTGGACTAAGCTGACGGCTGCATAAGCCATCAGCGATGTTACTGCCCAAATCAGCCAGATAGTCTCAACACCAGAAACTTATGCCAGAATTACCGTCACTACAAATTGGTCAACACACTGCCCGTTACCCAATCATTCAGGGAGGGATGGGTATCCGCATTTCCGGAGCCAATCTCGCCGCCGCCGTGGCTAATACGGGAGGGATTGGGGTGATTTCCGCCGTGGCGTTAGGGCTAAACTCCCCCTACTTCGACATCACCCAGTCAAAAGTCCGGCTGAGACAAGAACAGTTTTTCCAGGCGAATCGGCTAGCACTCATCGATGAACTCAAAAAAGCCCGTGAACTCAGTCCCCATGGCATGATTGGAGTCAATGTTATGGTGGCGGCACGCGATTATGAAACTCTAGTTCGCACAGCGGCTCAACAGGGCGTAAACCTAATCATCTCCGGCGCCGGCTTGCCGCTTCAGTTGCCGGAATACACCGCAGACTATCCAGAGGTGGCGCTCGTGCCAATCGTTTCCAGTACTCGTGCGGCTAAGATTATGTGCCGCAAATGGGAACGCCAGTATAAACGGCTACCGGATGCTTTTGTGGTGGAAAATCCCAATACAGCCGGTGGACATTTGGGCGCCAAGTACGAGGAACTGAATCATCCCGCATGGGACGCAGAACAGGTGATTCCCGAACTGGTGAATTATTTAGATCAGGAAGTGGGTCAACCGATTCCAGTGATTGCCGCAGGTGGTGTTTGGGATCGGGCAGATATTGACCGAATGTTGGCATTGGGGGCAAGTGGGGTGCAAATGGGGACTCGCTTTATCACCACAGACGAGTGTGATGCTGACCGTCATTATAAAGAGTTTCACCTGCACGCCCAACCGGAAGATGTGGTCATTGTCTCTAGTCCAGTAGGATTGCCAGGGCGGGCATTGCGAAACCCTTTTGTGGAGAAGGTAATCGCAGGTGCTTCGGATCTGGAAAGACGGTGTTTGGCAAGCTGCTTACAGGTTTGCCGTTGCCGGGATACGGGAGAACTCTACTGCATTGTTCAGGCATTGGATAAAGCCGCACGGGGGGATGTGGAAAATGGTCTGGTTTTTTCCGGTAGCAATGCGGGGCGTGTCCAACGTATCATGCCCGTTGCTGAGTTGATGGCAGAGTTAGTCGGTTAGCCTATTGTCGGGGCTTCCTTTAGGGAATCATGTCGGGGCTTCCTTTAGGGCATCTGTAGGGGCTTCCTTTAGGGAATCTGTAGGGGTGGGTTTAGGGAATCTGTAGGGGCGGGTTTAGGGACTAAATTCAGATATTCACCGATAACCTCTCAACAAAACCCGCCCTCCCCACCGATAACGGCTTTTATCGTAATTATGGGTATTCAACCGGACATGATATTACCCATGCTATGAACCGATAGGCTAGAAATTACGCTCAATCGCCCGATTCAGATTCCACGCCGCACTAATTAAAGACACATGGGTAAACGCCTGGGGAAAATTACCCAAGGCTTCACCACTTGATCCCGTTTCCTCGGCATATAATCCTAAATGGTTGGCATAACTGAGCATCTGCTCAAAAATTAGTCGAGCGCGGTCAAGTCTTTTCCTGTCTACTTTTCCCGCCCTTGTCAACGCCTCAACCAGCCAGAATGTACAGAGATTAAACGTTCCTTCTGTCCCCGAAAGACCATCCGGCGCTTCTTCGGGATTATACCGATACACTAAACTATCGGAAACCAGTCCCCCTATTTCTGGCGGGGAATTAATCGCATCCAGGGTTTTCAACATGCGAGGATCAGTGGGAGACATGAAGAAAACTAAGGGCATAATCAGGTTACTGGCATCCAGTGACGTGCTACCGTAATATTGAACAAAGGCTTGACGCTCCTCACTCCATCCCTTTGCCATAATTTCTTCATAGATGCGATCGCGTTCCTTGAGCCATCGCTGGTGATCCGCGGGAAATGAGCGCTTTTGAGCCAACCGTAACCCGCGATCAAGTGCAACCCAGCACATGAGATTCGAGTAAATATAATCCTTGCGTCCCCCGCGTGTTTCCCAGATTCCTTCATCTTGGCGTTGCCAATTATCGCAAACCCAATTGAGTAACTGCCGTAGGGATCGCCACAAATCATAGGAAATCGGCGTGCCATATTTGTTGAACAAATACACCGAATCCATTAATTCGCCATAAATATCAAGCTGTAACTGCTGATAAGCCCCATTGCCAATCCGAACCGGAGAAGAACCCTTATACCCCTCAAGATGATCCAGAATCTCTTCATTAAGATTATGATAGCCATCAATACCATACATAATCTGCAATGGATCATCTGAATCCAACTCCTGACAGCGATTTTCCAAGAACAGCATAAACTGGGCGGCTTCCTCGGTAAACCCGATCCGGAGTAGGGCATACAGAGTAAAGGATGCATCTCGAATCCAGGTATAGCGATAATCCCAATTTCGGGAACCCCCAATCATTTCGGGTAAGCTACAGGTCGGTGCAGCTATAATTGCTCCCGTGGGTTCGTAGGTGAGCAATTTCAACGTTAAGGCGGAACGTTCCACCGTCTCGCGCCATCGACCATCATAAGTACATTTGCCAATCCAGCGTCGCCAATACGCCACCGTATCGTCAAAGAGTTGAATCGCTTCTTGATGGCGAAGTGGCAAACTACAACCCCCATCCTGGTCAGTTTCTTGCAGCACAAAAACGGCGGTTTGTCCAGACTCTAACATAAATTCGGTGAAGACACCGCATTCATTTTGTTTTAAAGGAACATCCGTCACCAATCCCAAACTCAGAGACGGCGACTTAAAACACGCCCCCGTGGATGAGAGAATCGTCTCGTGGCGATCGCGGGCATAATTAAACGCAGGATAGCACTCTAGACGAAACTTCATCTTGCAGCGAACAACTTTAACCAGCCGCACTAACCAGTGATACCCTTTCTGATTCACTGGCATACCCACAGGCATAAAGTCAATAATCTCACCCACCCCACAAGACGCCAAGAAGCGAGTCACCAACACATTCGTTTCGGGCCAATATAACTGTTTATGAGTGACGCCATCCACACAGGGAGCAATCTTAAAATAACCCCCTTTCTCAGCATCCAGTAACGCGGCAAAAACACTAGGAGAATCGTGTCTGGGAAAGCAAAACCAGTCAATTGAACCTCCTAAGCCAACTAAGGCTGTGGTGTGCATATTGCCGATAATGCCGTAATTCTCGATAGATTGATATGCCATTGAATTATGAATGTTTAATGTTCAATTTTGAAGTTTAAACCACCGTCCCTTAATCAAGGAAAAATAACGAATGACAAATGACGAATGACAAATGACGAATGACAAATGACAAATGACAAATGACAAATGACAAATGACAAATGAC
>NZ_JBKHHI010000554.1:0-3585 GCF_046539235.1 Coleofasciculus sp. | reverse complement strand
GCGGCGACCATCTGTACTACCCCCTCAATCGCATCAGCGACAGGCTGAAACTGCTTGGCGTCAAAGCTGACATCCTCTCGCCCTGTCGTTGTCACCTCAAATTTCGCGATCGCTCCATTGGGAAGCTCAACTGGAACGGTGTCACGGCGGGATTCGGCAAAGGTCATTTCATTCTCCTCAATGGGAAATGTAAGGGCTAAAGTTCCCTGACTACAAACTTGTTATCCCTATCTTAATCTTAAGATGAATGGCACGCTCCTCCTAATCTGGTGGGCAATGCCCACCCTACGGTATGTGGGAGATAAGCTGTCATGTATTTAAATTGGGAATGGGTAGTAAGTCTTTGAACCCGTTTTAACGGGTTTAAGCTTTTAGCCCCAACTTTAGTTGAGGGCTGATACTTTTGAGCAGGCGATTGAAATCGCTGCTACACAAACATAGGCGAAGCCTTCCCGAAGGGTAGTCCGCCTGCGCGGACTGGGTTATCTATAACTGGAGCGTGACTCATTTCATCGCCATAATCCCTTAATTTCTCGCCAAATCTGTGACTGATTAGATTGAACTCTCGGATGAGTCAAAACCCCCTGACTGGGACTAAATAAAAACGCCAGCATAAAAAATCCAAATGTGACTAATACAATAGCCGGACCCGATGGTAAGTTGAAAAAATAGCTCAAATACATCCCACTAATACTGGCAACGACGCCAATTCCTGACCCTAACAGCATCATCTGGTGCAACCTTGTCACCAATAAATAAGCCGTCGCCCCTGGGGTAATTAGCATGGCTAAGACTAAAATCACGCCAACCGCTTTGAGACTGGCAACGATGGTTAGGGCGATTAAAATCATTAAGCCAAAGTTGAGCAAGTTTGTGGGTAATCCTGCTGCTTTTGCGCCTACGGGGTCAAAGGTATAGAACATCAATTCTTTATACAGCAATAAAACAATGGCGAGGACAATGGCGGTAATAATAGCTGTATTTATTACTTCCTCCCCAGTCACGCTGAGAATATTGCCAAATAAAAAGTGATTTAGGTCAATCTTATTGTCTTTTTGAATAACTGTAATTAAGGTAATACCAAGGGCAAAGAAAGCGGAAAAAACAATCCCCATCGCCGCATCTTCTTTAATCTGCGATCGCGTTCTGATCCAGGTAATTACAATTGTACTGACAATACCCGCCAAAAACGCCCCCAGAAAGATATCCACGCCCACGATATAGGCGATCGCTAATCCCGGTAATACGGAATGACTAATCGCGTCACCGAGTAAGGCGAGGCGTTGTACCATCAGGTAGCTTCCCACTGAGGCGCAGACGATTCCCACTAAGACGGCTGTCATTAGCGATCGCTGCATAAAGCTGTATTGTAAGGGTTCAATTAAAAGGTCAAGCATTATTTGTCATTTGTCATTTGTCATTTGTCAAATTTCTCAAACGTTAGCCAGGGCGGGTTTTGTATAAATGTTAACAAAAACAATCAATTTTAATCCCTAAACCCGCCCCTACACAATTCAAACATTAAGCGGCGTCTGAGAAAAAGACGACTTGACCTCCATAGGCCCGTTGTAGGTTATTTGCCTGCATTACCTGTTGGCGGGAACCTGAGGCGATTAATTCCCGATTCAATAAAATTAAATCATCAAAATTGGTAATGGCTTCCCCTAAATCATGGTGAACCACTAACACGGTTTTCCCAGAATCGGCTAATTCGTGAAGAATCTCAAAAATAATGGCTTCGGTTTTTTTATCGATTCCCGCCATGGGTTCATCAAAACAGAAAATATCCGCTTCTTCGGCTAATGCTTTGGCGAGAAAAACGCGCTGCTGTTGTCCCCCGGATAATTGCCCGATGGGGCGATCGCGAAATTCACTCATACCTACCCGCGCTAACGACTGGGCGGCGATGCGTCGGGATACGGTGGAGAAACGCCGAAACCATCCTGTCTTGCGTATCCGCCCCATTAATACCACATCCCACACCGTTGCTGGGTATGTCCAATCAATCTGCGATCGCTGCGGTACATAGGTTATCCTATCTAACTGATCCATCATGGGTTTCCCCTGATACATCGCTGTACCACAGCTTGTCTGAACTAACCCTAGCATCGCTTTCATCAGCGTACTTTTTCCCGCACCATTGGGACCAATAATCCCCGTCAGTCGCCCCGGTTGAATCTGACAGGTGATATCCTTTAGCGCCTCCACAAAGCGATACTGTACGCTCAGGTGTCCAATCCTCAGTGGTTCCTGGCGGGTAATGGTGGGGCTTTGGGGGTTGTGGTTGTTGCTATTCAAGATAACCGTTGACATGATTAAACCTGGCAGACTCCATAAAATGAAACAAATATGAAAATATTGTATCCTCAAAAATGAAAACAATATGAAAACCACTATATAAACTTGATGAATGGAATGACTCACTCGCAGGGTAGAACTCAGTTACAGGGGTGTACAGGTGTAGGGGCGGGTTTGACTGATAACGTTATCCCCTTGTACAGACGCGCCATGGCGCGTCTCTACACTAAACCCGCCCTGCTTGGGGGGAAGGGTAGAATTAATTTCCCGAAAATTTCCCGATGGAAGGTTCTAGCTGGGGTGATGCTGGGACTTTGGCTGAGTGGCTGTGAGGCGACAAATCCGAATCTTTCAGGAACCGATGCAGAGGACAAACCCAACGTTGTCGCCACCAGTACCATTATTGCCGACTTGACAGAACAAGTTGGAGGAGATGAGATCGAGTTAACCGGAATCCTGGAACCCGGTGCTGATCCTCACGTTTATGAACCCGTACCTGCTGATACTATTGCCTTAGAACAAGCCGATTTGATTCTCTACAACGGGTATAACTTAGAACCCGCACTGATTAAACTGATGCAATCAGCCGGGGTAAATGCTAAAACCTTTGCCGTTGGCGAAGTTGTCACCTCCTTAGACTTTGAATATCAGGGAGAAACCGAACCTGATCCTCATGTTTGGGGAGATGCAGAGCATGGGATTAAAATGGTGAATGCCATACGCGATCGCTTAATTGAACTGTCACCGGAAGACGAAGACGAATTTACCGCCAACGCCGCCCAACTTACGGCTGAATTAGAACAAGTAGATACCTGGATTACTCAGCAAATTCAAACCATCCCCGCCAATCAGCGTAAACTCGTCACCACCCATGACGCCTTTCAATATTATGCTCAAGCCTATGGATTAGAAGTGATTGGCACACTAATTGGAATTAGCACCGAAGAACAACCCAGCGCCCAAACTGTAAAAACCCTATCTGATGCAATAAAAGAAGCAGGGGTTCCCGCTATTTTTGCCGAAACCACGATTAACCCCGCCCTGATTAAAACGGTTGCAGAAGAAGCGGGAGTCAAATTATCACCATCCGAACTTTATTCTGATTCCCTCGGCGCACCCGGAAGTGAAGCGGATACTTATGTCAAAATGCTTATTACCAATACTCGCACCATTGTAGAAGCCTTGGGAGGCGATTATCAAGCTTTTTTAAATGGGGGCAATTAATGTTAACGGTGGAGATCGTCATTTATGTAGAGACGTTGCATGCAACGTCTCTACAATAGTGCT
>NZ_JBKHHI010000553.1:0-3588 GCF_046539235.1 Coleofasciculus sp. | reverse complement strand
GACAAATGACGAATGACAAATGACAAATGACAAATGACGAATGACAAATGACAAAGGACGAATGACCAATGACACTCAACCCCGATATTCGCGATCAAGCCTATCAATTTTTTATTGAAGAAGCACCGGAACTTCTTCAGAATATTGAAGCCGGTTTGCTTAAAATTCGCCTAGATAGAAGCACGGCAAATGTTCATGGAATTATGCGATCTGCTCATTCATTAAAAGGAGGTGCGGCGAGTGTAGAATTAGATGCGATTAAGACCATCGCTCATCGCCTGGAAAATATTTTTAAGGCACTCTACAACGAAACGGTTGAAATTGATACAGACTTAGAGAGTCAATTGCTACAAGCTTATGACTGTTTGCGTCTGCCGTTGATGGAGCAAATTGCTACAAATCAGTTTGATCAAGAGCAAGCCTTAGCGATTGCGGAACCAATTTTTGCTGAGATTGAAGCACGATTAGGTGATGCGTTAACTCAGGCAGATAATTTTATCCCCAGTTCATCAGAATTAGGGGTGGATATGGCATTATCCATCTTTGAAGTGGATGTGGAACAAGGATTGGAATTACTGTCTCAGGTGGTGGCAGATCCAGAACATCATCCGGTAGCCGGAGAATTACGGGCGCAAGCGGATGTATTTTCGGGGTTTGCCGAACTTTTAAATCTACCCGGATTTGGCGCGATCGCAAACACGGCAATTACGGCGCTAAATGCCCACCCAGACAAGGCGTTAGAGATTACTCAACTCGCCCTAGCTGATTTTGACGCAGGTAGACTGGCGGTGTTAAATGGCGATCGCAGCCAAGGGGGTACACCATCGCCTGAGTTAGTCGCCTTAGCAGGTGCGGCGGAATCAGATGAGACCCCTGATAGAGAAGCAGGGGGTGTAGGGGCGGGTTTGACGGATAACTTACGGCGCCAAACCGATAACTTAACTAAACCCGCCCTTCTGGGGGAAGCTGGGGGGTTAGGTTTCCCAGCATCCGAGGAATCGCTGTCTCCTTCGTTTTTGGATACTGATGCTGAACCGCTTTTAGCCGATTTAGAAGATGAGGTTCCTTCGTTAGAGGATGTTTTTGGGGAAGTAGAAGCCGACACCAGTCAGGAACAAGAAGTAGAACCAGAACCGGAGGAGGAATTAACAGCAGCATCGGCATCGAGTCTAAGTATACCTGCACCAGAAACCCTGGAAGACGCGATCGCATCCATCGGAGACGTGTTTGAGGAATTGCCTGCGGTTGAGGATCTGCCTGCACCTGCGGCGAGTGATGATGCAACTCCCGCCGTTACCTCTAATAGTCTGGTTCCCTCAAAACGGGGTTCGAGTGAACTCTCTGCCACTCATCCCTCTGCCCAACCCACATCCGAGAACCAAGAACATCAATCGGTATCGCCGAAACGTTCTAAATCTAAACAGGAACCAGCAACACCTCACCTATCAGTGCGGGTTGACTCGGAACGACTAGAACGCATGAATAACCTGGTGGGTGAGTTAGCGATTAACCGGAATGGGTTATCCCTGCAACACCAGCAACTACAACGATCTGTGCGAGAGTTATTAGAGCGATTTAGCCGAGTGCAAAGCATGGTGGGTAACTTGCGGGAACTCTCAGACAAAATGCTGATTTCACCGGAACGTTATAACCCCCAGATCAACATCGCCCTGCTGAATCAACTGACGGAATTTGTCAGTCGCACCGAAGAGTTTGATTCCCTGGAATTAGATAACTATAGTATCCTCAATTCTCGACTGCAACAACTTATTGAAGATATGGTGCAGGTGGAAGAATCGGTGGATGATGTTGCCCTATTTGCCAAGCAATCGGATCAAACTCTGGAACAGCAACGGCAAATGCTGACCAGTTTACGGGATGAGTTGATGTGGGCGCGGATGTTGCCCTTGGGTGAGGTTCTCAATCGTTATCCCCGTGTGATCCGAGATTTGTCTACTCGGTATGAAAAATCGGTTAATTTGAAACTGAATGGGACGAATGTTCTGGTAGATAAAGCGGCGTTAGAAAAACTCTATGATCCGCTAATGCATTTACTTCGCAATGCCTTTGATCATGGAATTGAATCGCCAGAGGTGAGGCGTCAGCAGGGTAAACCTGAAGTTGGACAAATTGAAATTCGCGCCTATCACCAAGGCAGTCAAACCGTTATTGAGGTCAAAGATGATGGTCAAGGATTGAATACTAAACGCATTGGTCAACAGGCGGTTGCTATGGGATTTGTTTCACCGCAACAACTGACGACGCTGACGCCGAATCGATTATTTGAATTCCTGTTTGAACCCGGATTTTCTACAGCAGAACAAGTGAGTGAATTGTCGGGGCGAGGGGTAGGATTGGATGTGGTGCGATCGCAGATGCGTTCCTTAAAAGGGACGATTTCGGTTAATTCATCCCCTGGCGTGGGGACAACGTTTACCTTACGTCTACCTTTGACCCTCACCATTGGTAAATTACTCGTCTGTTTCGTTGGTTCCACCGCGTTGGCTTTACCCTCAGACAGTGTAGAAGAAATTGTCATTCCCAAAGGTAATCAGGTAAAAACCACCGGAGAACAGCGATTTTTACGCTGGCGCGGTCAAATTGTCCCCACCTATCGGTTAACGGATTTATTGGACTATGCTTGTCCCTTACCCGAAACCTGTCCCAGTCAGGCGTTGGTTTCGGTTCCATCACCGACAGATTGGGCGTTACCGATGCTGGTTTTGCGTCAAGATCAATATGTTCTCGCCCTAGAAATTGATCGCCTGGTGACAGAACAGGAATTAGTGATTAAACCTTTTGGCAGTGCGATCGCGCCTCCTAGTTTTACTTACGGTTGTACTATCTTAGGGGACGGCAGTTTAATCCCCGTGATTGACGGCGCTGTGTTAATGGATCAGCTTTTGGGTCAAAGTAGTCAGTCAATCTCGATTACATCCAGCAACCGCACTCTTGTGAGCATGAGCGAGTCTCGTACTGCTCACACGAATGACAAAGCGCCAACCGCGAAAGCCCCCACTGTATTAGTCGTGGATGACGCCGCAGCATTACGGCGAACCCTCGCCCTCACTTTAGAACGATCCGGCTGTCGGGTATTGCAAGCACGAGATGGACGAGAAGCGCTGGAACAATTGCGGCAAAGTTCAGCGGTTAATTTAGTGGTTTGTGACATTGAAATGCCCAACATGAACGGGTTTGAATTTCTGGGTCAGCGTCGCCAAGATCCCCAGATTTCCCAGGTTCCGGTGGTGATGTTAACCTCCCGCAGTAACGATAAACATCGCTGGTTAGCACGGCATTTAGGGGCAAATGCGTATTTCACCAAACCTTATCTGGAACAAGAATTTTTAGGTGCGATCGAACAAATTTTGAATCAGGATAAGTCAAAACAGCCACAATTGCAACCCTCTTAATCAGGTGAAAGTTATCAGTTATCAGTGAGCAGTTATCAGAAGCAGGGGGAGATGAGGAAGATAGGGGAGATAGGGGAGATGGGGAAGCAATTGGAACGTTATATGTAGGGGCGGGTTTCACTACTATCTTTTGGGTTACATCCAGATGTAACTAAACCCGCCCCGACTAAATGAC
>NZ_JBKHHI010000552.1:0-3607 GCF_046539235.1 Coleofasciculus sp. | reverse complement strand
CCAGTCCTGTCTCTGGCAATCCCTGACTTCAACGAAGTAAGTCAGGGTTGTTGAATAGAGATACTATAGGATTCCTTTGGGAAAATCAATCGAGGAGTCCCGACTTGGCATTTGTCTAGGAAGACAGAGATTTATCCACTTTAGCGATACTTTAGGGATAGTGAAGTTTTTGGTACAAAAGGAAGTAGCTTTTCGCTTTGATGATGCAACGCCAGAAAACCTGATGAATCAAATCGACGAGTTTATACAGTGTTATCGATGTAGGTAATCCTTGACCCATGTTACTGCCAACCGTTACCCGTCAGCTTGTCAAAGGCGCTAAACGCAGTCAAAAGATGCCATTGCGCGTGGTTCTGGTGGTTCCCTTTCTGCTCCAGATTTTTGCGGCGGTGGGGTTGACTGGATATCTCTCCTTTCGCAATGGACAGCAGGCGGTTGACAATCTGGTTACGCAGTTACAGACCGAGGTTAGCGATCGCATCGTACAACATGTCGATAGTTATCTGGAAACGCCTCATCTAGTCAACCATGTTCTCGCTAATGCGGTGCGTCGGGGTCAGGTACTCCCTCAGGATCAGCCCAGTGAGCGCTATCTGTGGCAACTCGTACAGATTACCCAGTCTATTAATACCATTCAGTTTGGCAGCGAGCAAGGGGAGTATATTGGCGCAGGCTATACCCAGGATAGCCGCTTAGTGCTGAAAGTTGCCGATCAATCAACCAACCATAACTTTCATACCTACACAACCGACAGCCAAGGAAATCGTCAGCAACTGCTAGATAGTCGCACTAATTATGACCCTCGCCTTCGCCCTTGGTATCAAGAGGCGGCTTTTAAAGGTAAAACGGTTTGGAGTCCTATTTATGTCATGTTTAGTCATTCTCGGTTAGGGATTACCTTAGCTGAACCGGTATACAACGACAAGGATAAATTATTAGGAGTCGTTGGTACTGATATTTTACTATCAGAAATTAGTCAATTTCTCAACAACTTAAGAATTGGGCAAACCGGACAAGCTTTTATTATCGAACGCTCCGGGTTATTGGTTGCCAGTTCTACCTCAGAACAGCGATTTATTCAGGATGGTGATAAAACACAGCGCCTATTAGCCACCCATAGCCGCGATCCCTTGATTCAATTAACCGCGCAGTATTTAAGCCAAAACGTTGACACCTTAGACCAGATTAATCAAAGCCAACAGCTAACCTTTAATCTAAACCGCGATCGCTATTATTTACAAGTCACCCCTTTCCAGGATAATCACGGCTTAGAGTGGCTGATTGTGGTGGCGATACCGGAAGCAGATTTCATGGAACAAGTCCATGACAATACCCGTACCACGATTAGCTTATGCTTCGCGGCGTTTGTTGTAGCAACTGGGTTAGGAATCTTCACCGCCAGACGGATTACCCAGCCGATTACCCAGTTAAGCATAGCGGCGGCGAAAATTGCCCAGGGAAAATTTAACCAACAGGTAAAAGTCGATAGCAAAATTCCGGTTCGGGTGCATGAACTCGAAATTTTAGCTCAATCCTTTAACCAAATGAGTCAACAGTTATACTCTTTCTTTACCGCCCTAGAAAAAAATCAAACTGAGTTAGAGTCACGAGTTGAGCAACGCACCGCCGCCTTACGCCTGTCTGAAGAAAAGTTTGCTCTGGCTTTTCGCTCATCCCCGAACCCAATTACGATTACCACTCTGGCTGAGGGAACGTTTATTGAGGTAAATGAAAGCTTTCTCAAGATTACTGGATATGACCTAGAGGATGTGATTGCTCATACTTCCATTGAACTGAATTTTTGGGTTGAACCCCAAGAACGAACCCGAATCCGTAGCCTATTACAAAAGACAGGAGCTATTCGGGAGCAAGAGTTTAATTTTTATACTAAATCAGGTCAAGTGAGAACGGGATTATTATCCGCAGAATTAATTACCATTGGCGAAGAAGAATGCATACTGGCAGTAATTAATGATATCACTGAACGCAAACAGGCTGAACAACGAGTTGAGTTACTGCTGACAATTAGTCAAGCGATTAATGCCGCCGCCGATTTTCAAGCTGCCTTAGAAATCGCCCTGCATCAAGTGTGTCAAACCACAGGCTGGATTTATGGCGAAGTCTGGATTCCGGCGACGGACGGAATGGCATTAGAATGTAGCCATCGTTGGTATTACAAACAGACCGAACTTGATCCCGATGTCGCCACCGCCCTGGAACAATTCCGAGAGTATAGTGAAGCCCTAACATTTTTACCCGAAGAAGAAATACCGGGACGGGTTTGGTGTCACGGTGAACCGGAATGGATTAATGATATTGCCACAGAATCCGATGATGTGTTTTTGCGACTAAAATTAGCAACTGAATGTGGTTTGACCTCCGCCTTTGCTGTACCTATTGTTGCACCAGCGACGCCTCAAACCTCTGCCCCTGTTTTAGCGGTATTGATGTTTTTTATGGCAGAAGAACATCAAAATGATAAAAATTGGATTGAGTTGGTGTCCGTCGTATCGGCGCAGTTGGGTCCAGTGATGCAGCAGAAGAAAGCCGAGGCGGAAATGAAGGCACTCTTTGCCGCGATGACGGATATGGTTCTGGTGGTGGATGCCTCGGGTCGTTGTCTGAAGGTAGCACCTACTAATAAAGGAAAATGGTGTAAATCTCCGGGGGACATATTGGGAACAACGCTGTTGGAATATTTTGATTCCAGTCAGGTAGATTTTATTCTCAATAGTATTCGAGAGGCTTTGTTAACTCAAGGTACGGTGAATATCGAGTATTGTATCAATCTGGCAGGAGAGGATATTTGGTTTGCCGCTAATTTGTCACCGCTTTCCGATGATTCGGTGATTTGGGTGGCACGTGATATTACCGATCGCAAACAGGCAGAGGTGGCATTACGGTTAGAACAAGAAAAGTCGGAAAAATTATTACTGAATATTTTGCCCGAACTGATTGCGGAACGGCTAAAACAAGACCAATCAGCGATTGCGGAGCATTTTGATGATGTGACAATTCTGTTTGCGGATATTGTCGGGTTTACGCCGCTATCGGCGCGGTTAAAACCGATTGAATTAGTGAATTTACTCAATCAGATGTTTTCCACATTTGACCAGTTGGCAGAACGTCATGGTTTGGAGAAAATTAAAACCATTGGTGATGCTTATATGGTGGTTGGGGGATTACCCCAGCCGCGGGAAGATCATGCAGAAGCGATCGCGCAGATGGCGTTGGATATGCAGCAGGCGATTACTCAGTTTCAAGCCGAACACAGTGAGTCGTTGCAAATTCGGATTGGAATTAATACCGGATCAGTGGTGGCGGGGGTGATTGGGATTAGAAAGTTTATCTATGATTTGTGGGGAGATGCGGTGAATGTCGCCTCACGGATGGAATCGTCGGGAGAACCGGGAAAAATACAAGTCACAGAGACGACATACCAGAGATTACGGGACAAATTCCAGTTTCAGGAACGAGGTGCGATCGCGGTTAAAGGGCGCGGCGAGATGACAACCTATTGGCTGATGGGAAAATGTTGACAGGATAGGGGATTGGCGTAGGGGCTTGGTAACCAATGGCGTAGGGGCTTGGTAACCAATGGCGTAGG
>NZ_JBKHHI010000551.1:0-3613 GCF_046539235.1 Coleofasciculus sp. | reverse complement strand
GAAACCACGCAGCGATAGGTTCTAGGACTTGACTCAGTTGTTCTCCCATTGGTTTTAATTCATCTTTCTTTACATCTATCTATTTTCACACATTTTGCCCTTCCAGCCAGTTAAATGTTCAGCACAAAACCTGGGACAGTAGGATATAAAAAACAAATCAAGAGTAAGCGAATTTTCTCTCGCTTACCCTCTGATCCTCAATCCGGCAACGTTTTAAGCGCCGCCTCTTAATTTATCCAATACGCTGCGATCTTCCAATGTAGACGTATCTCCAGCCACATCCTGACCGGCTGCTAAATTCCGCAACAAACGCCGCATAATCTTACCCGATCGCGTTTTGGGCATTCCCTCTGTAAAGCGAATCTCACCGGGACGGGCAATGGCACCAATTTCCTTAACCACATGTGCCTTAAGTTCATTTGCCAATTCCTCTGTTGGACTGTAGTCATTCTCCAACATGACAAAAGCAAAAACATTTTCCCCTTTCACCTCATCCGGTTGTCCAACCACAGCCGCTTCTGCTACGGCGGGATGGGAGACTAACGCCGATTCAATTTCCATAGTACCGAGGCGATGTCCAGAGGTATTAATCACATCATCCACGCGCCCCATCACCCAGAAATAGCCATCTTCATCTCGACGCGCACCATCCCCAGCAAAGTAGAGATACTGCCCGTCTTTGGGTGCAATATGTTCCCAATAGGTGCGGCGGAAGCGATCCGGATCACCATACACCGTTCGCATCATTCCGGGCCAAGGGTGCTTAATCACCAGATATCCCCCTTGATTTGCCGCAACCGGATTGCCTTCTAAATCGACAATATCTGCCAGAATACCTGGAAACGGTAACGTGGCTGAACCCGGTTTGGTGGGAATCGCACCAGGTAGGGGCGTAATCATAAATCCCCCTGTCTCCGTTTGCCACCAGGTATCGACAATTGGACAACGTTCCCCGCCAATAATTCGGTGATACCACATCCAGGCTTCTGGATTAATCGGTTCACCGACGGTTCCCAAAATCCGTAAAGAGGACAAGTTTCGGGCTTTGGGATGGTGTTCCCCCATCTTAATTAATGCCCGAATTGCAGTTGGTGCGGTATAGAAAATATTGACGCCATATTTTTCCACCATATCCCATAAACACCCTGGATTCGAGGGACGGGGTGCGCCTTCATACATGACGGTGGTGGCACCATTGGACAGGGGACCATAAACGATGTAACTGTGACCCGTAATCCAACCCACGTCAGCGGTACACCAGTAAACATCAGTGTCTTTGAGATCAAAAGTCCATTTCAGGGTGATATGGGTGTAAAGGTTATAGCCAGCGGTGGTGTGAACAACACCTTTGGGTTTCCCGGTTGTCCCAGAGGTGTAGAGAATGAACAGCATGTCCTCACTATCCATGGGTTCAGCGGGACAATCCCCTGATACCCCGGCTTGTAAATCATGCCACCAATGATCGCGCCCGGGTTCCATCTGGATTTTCTGCTGGGTACGTTGAACCACGAGGACGTTTTCTACCGTGGGTGCGCCGTTATTGGCAAGGGCTTTATCGACTTCGGGTTTCAGGGGAACAATCTTATCTTTACGCCAGCCGCCATCTGCGGTGACGACTACTTTCGCTTGGGCGTCTACTAATCGATCTTTTAAGGCTTCGGAACTAAACCCGCCAAATACCACGGTATGCGGCGCACCAATCCTGGCACAAGCTAGCATCGCGATCGCGGCTTCTGGAATCATGGGCATATAAATCCCCACGCGATCGCCTTTTTTCACGCCTAATTGCTTGAGGACATTGGCAAATTGGCAAACTTCCCGGTGCAGTTGGGCATAGGTTAGGGTGCGGGAATCGCCTGGTTCCCCTTCCCAAATCAAGGCAGCTTTATTCCGTCGCCAGGTGGTTAGGTGTCTGTCTAGGCAATTATAGGAAATATTCGTCTTGCCTCCGACAAACCATTTAGCGAAGGGAGGTTGCCAATCGAGGACTGTATCCCATTTCTGGAACCAGTGTAACTCTTGTTCGGCTAACTCCGCCCAAAATTTTAACGGGTCAGCTTTTGCCTTGTCATAGAGGCGCTGATACTCTTCCAGACTCTGAATGTGGGCAGTCTGGGAAAATTTAGCTGGGGGTTGGAATCGGCGTTTTTCTTGCAGAACTGATTCTATAGTCGATTCAGGCATTGTTTGCGGTTGTTATCTGCTACTGTACTCAAACCATTTTGAAGGCAGATTTGCCGGAATGAGCAATTTTGACGTTTTGTAAAGCTTACCGACTCCTCGATAGGGGCGGCATTATTTGTCATTCGTCATTCGTCATTTGTCATTTGTCATTTGTAAGGGTTTGAGGTCTATTTACATAATTTAATATAGTTGAGCATGAATAAGGGCAGGTTTTGTTTAGCCGTTATTGGTGATTCAGCTAGCGTTAGTTCCTAAACCTGCCCCGACCAAATACCCACTGTTTTAACCCATGAATAAGGGCGGGTTTTGTTTCACCGTTATCGGTGATTAAGCTAGCGTTAATTCCTAAACCCGCCCCGACAATTGATGCTTTGGCTAGGTTCAGGGCAGGGTTTTTCTTCCCTGTTCCCTGTGACACACCGAGCGTGTTACTGAGCGAAGCCGAAGTAAGTCGAGGTGTTCACTGTTCACTGTCTCTAAGTAGGTTGGTGGAAATAAACTCAACCTTATGAAGTTATGTTAACAAGCCTCAAACCCTTACAAATGACGAATGACGAATGACGAATGACGATCCCCACCGTTAACTTTAATTGTCCCCACCTACTTACCCTCATGAGTTCCCCATCTCAACTAAAAACGTGACATGAAAGTCGTTCAACAAACGGTGACATTACTGACGCTGAAAGAACGCCCAATTGGGGTTTGGATATTGAGTGGCTTAACAGCCGCGATCGGATTGCTGATTTTTCTTTCTTCTAATTCATCGATTGATTGGTTCGGATTGGTTTGTATTATCTTAGCGAATGTGATGATATTCAGTAGTCCGGTGAAGACATGCCAATTTGACAAACAGGGCAACTGGGTCATATTTCAGCAACAAGGTTGGTTAGGAACCAAGGTAATCCGCCGTCCAATTGACCAGGTGACTGAGGTACAAGTTGAACAGCTTAACCTATTCGGGTTTAAGTTATATCGGCTCAGGTTGGTGCTTTTCTCTGGAGAGCTATTCTATTTGACTCCAATTCCTTCTACAGATTGTAGACTACAGCAACATTTAGCCAAAAGGATTAAACAGTTTCTTGCCTGACAAATCAATCCTAAATAGGGGTAGTCGCATAAACTTGAAACCCTTAAAAATAAAGGGATTAAGGGCGATTAAAGGTTGATTGAATACAAGCAAATTTGCCTCTATAGATAAAACCATACAAAATAGCGAGCGAGACGCTCGCACTACAACCGTTCCCTGTTAAGCAGTTCCCTCCACTCACCCCAAAACTTATTCAGCAAGCCCTAAGTAATACTCAAGTTTCACTTTTAGCGGATAACTGAAAACCAATAGGTTGACCAACTGTCTTTTTCACATAGTCTAAAATTTCTTGATAAGCGTCTGGATTGGTTTTCGGATGGATAATGAGTCGCACCTTACCAT
>NZ_JBKHHI010000550.1:0-3613 GCF_046539235.1 Coleofasciculus sp. | reverse complement strand
ATTTACCAATGTAGTGGCTATTTCTGGAGTTGTCAACCTTTTGAGGGATTTTTTTGGGGAGGGAGGCTGGAATCCTCTTGAATTAAGGGATTTAGCCGACTATTTTTTTTCGCTCTACTCCTTTACGCAGAGAACACCTTCTAGCAAACCACTCAGGCACGATGTCGATCGCACTATCCTGTTACACTCAAGTAGCCAATCACCTGCCTACCCTCAGACGAACACAGTCAACTCCCCCGCCCTCGCTTAACGCCCGAACACAGGTATCCAGCCGGGACAATCAAGCAAGATGCCAAAATGTAGTGATAGATTTTGACCAAAATGTGGAGGTCATGTGAATTTTCAGTCTGTAATTGCTACGTTACACCAGTTCTGGAGCGATCGCGGTTGTCTGATTGCTCAACCCTACGACATCGAAAAAGGTGCCGGAACCAAAAACCCACACACGTTTCTCAGATCTATTGGCGACGAACCTTGGTCAGTGGCTTACGTGGAACCTTGCCGACGACCAACCGATGGACGCTACGGGGAAAATCCCAATCGTTTTCAACACTACTACCAGTATCAAGTTCTAATTAAGCCATCACCCAACACGATTCAAGAAATTTATCTCGATTCCCTCCGGGCTTTAGGCATTCATCCTGAAGATCATGATATTCGCTTTGTCGAGGATAACTGGGAAGATGCCACTGTCGGAGCCTGGGGAACGGGTTGGGAAGTGTGGTTGGATGGCATGGAGATCACCCAATTTACCTACTTCCAGCAGTGCGGTGGCGTAGATTGCCGCCCAGTTTCCATCGAAATTACCTATGGGTTAGAACGAATCTCCATGTATCTACAAGGAGTCGATGCGATGACCAAAATCCAGTGGAATGACCACCTTAACTACGGCGATGTTCACCTTCAAGGTGAAATAGAGCAATGTACCTATAATTTTGAAGCCTCTAACCCCGACTTATTATTGACACTGTTTGGTTTGTACGAACAAGAAGCCAAGCAACTCATTGATAGAAGCCTTGTCTTACCCAGTCTTGACTATGTTCTCAAATGTTCTCATACATTCAATTTGCTGGATGCCAGAGGTGTGATTTCGGTAACGGAACGGACACGCTATATTGGCAGGATTCGCAACCTAGCCAGACGAGTGGCACAACTTTACTTACAGCAACGAGAAGGATTAGGATTTCCGCTCAAGTCATCATCCCCCTCTCAAAAGTTATCGGTTTAGGGGGCGACTTGAACACCTGCATCGTGCTTTTTGTTTCTTTCATACCGTATTGGTTTGGAAACCCGGTCTAGCTATGCGATGAATCTTGCCAGTGGTTCGCTACTGAGTGTGGCTTATATTCTTGCCCTATTGTCTACAGCCGTTGTCGGCTTGCCTACTCATACTGTTACCTGGCAAGAGTATAGTCTTTTAATCCTGAGTGTAATCGGGATAGGCATAATTTGTGCGATCGCGTTCCCCCGGATCTGGCGCACCGGACCTAGACCCCGATTATGGTTAACCGCTACCCTTGTTGCTGTGATCGCCCTTCTCTATGTCCAACTGCGATTGCCTCAACCTGAATTAAATGACATTAGTCAATTTGTTGCCTCTGGACAGGATACGGCGCAAGGGCAAGTTGTCACCATTCAAGGCAATGTCGAAACCGTTCCTCGACTAACGCGATCGCAGAAAGGACAATTTTGGCTAGAAGCTACCCAACTCACTGAACTGGAAAGTAATGAAAATCGCGGCACAACGACGCGAGGTGTCACAGGTAAGTTATATGTAACGGTTCCTTTATTACAATCTACGGGTCTTTTCCCGGGGCAAACTATTTCTGTCACAGGTGTTTTATATAAACCAAAACCCGCAGCCAATCCTGGCGGCTTTGATTTTGCTACCTATTTAGCCAAGGAAGGCGCGTTTGCTGGTTTAAGTGGACGACAAGTCAGTTTTCCCGATGAAAATCAACAACCAACATGGGGATGGTGGATGTTACGCCAACGTATTATCCATGCCCAAGTGCGTCAGCTAGGAAGTCCAACGGGTCTACTTTTGAGTTCAATTGTACTGGGACGCAAAGCCGTCGATTTACCCTATGATATTCGCGACCTATTTATCCAAACCGGATTCGCTCATGTCTTGGCAGCATCTGGGTTTCATGTGTCGTTGATTTTGGGTTCAGTATTAGCGTTAACGAAACGGTGGGGAACAAAAACGCAATTTGGGATTGGACTCACAGCGTTACTGATTTATGTTGGCTTAACAGGTTTGCAACCGTCAGTTCTACGAGCTGCCATTATGGGAGTAGGCGCATTAGTGGCGCTGCTGACTCATCGACAAGTTAAACCCTTGGGTTCTCTATTACTCGCCGCGACGATTTTGTTGATTATCAATCCGTTGTGGATTTGGGATTTAGGTTTTCAGTTAAGTTTTTTAGCCACTCTGGGATTGCTAGTCACCGTACCTCCCTTAGTCAAGCACCTCGACTGGTTACCTTCAGTCATTGCTGCTTTAATCGCCGTTCCCTTAGCGGCACTGTTGTGGACATTACCCTTACAACTGTACGTCTTCGGCATGATTGCCCCCTACAGTGTGGTTGCCAATATTATCGGCACACCCTTGATTAGTTTAATTAGCTTGGGGGGTTTTCTGAGTGCCTTAGTCGCATTAATTTCACCCTTAGCAGGTAGCGCGATCGCGGCATTGTTGTACTATCCTCTTCAAGGCTTGCTGGAACTGGTGCGATTTTTTAATGCTTTACCCGCTAGTTCAGTCGCCCTCGGTACAATTTCTCTGATGCAGTTGCTGCTGCTTTATGGCTTAATTGGCATCACTTGTATCAGTTCGCGTGTGCAGCAGCGAGGCGTACTCGCTGGTGTAATTGCCTTAACCATTATTGTCCTACCCATTTGGCAAACCAGGCTAGAACACTTTCAAGTTACTGTTTTAGCGGCTGATCAAGAACAAGTTTTGGTGATTCAGGATCAGGGTCAAGTGACGCTTATCAATAGTGGAGAAACCGATACCGCGAATTTTACTATCCTGCCTTTTTTGCAAAAGCAGGGAATTAATCAGGTGGATTGGGCGGTTGCGGTTGATTCACAACCTCGTTTTCGGAGTGGTTGGGTGCCAATATTAGAAAGTTTACCTGTTAAGCGGTTTTATGACTTAGCCCATTCAGAACCTTTACCCACTGATACACAGACGATCGCAGAGGCGGTTCAATCCCAAAATGGAATTTATGAAGTCGTGTCAACGGAACAACGGTTAGCGGTTGGTGCTACGGGTTCTGGAGAAAAAACGACGCTTGAATTAATCAAAGTCCAACCTCCTATCGTACAGCTTCAAATTAAGGATCAAACCTGGTTACTCTTGGGAAATATGCCACCCGATGAGCAAAACCAATTCGCCCAAAGGAGTAATTTGCCTCACATTCAAGTGCTATGGTGGTCGGGTGAACCTCTCACTCCTCGATTGGTAGGCATACTCCAACCTGAGGTTGCGATCGCATCGGCGGAAGTCATCGCACCCCAAGCCGCCAAACTCCTACAAAATGCTCAGATTGAATTGTACTGGACTGGGCGTGATGGGGCGATTCAGTGGACACCTGAACAGGGCTTT
>NZ_JBKHHI010000549.1:0-3645 GCF_046539235.1 Coleofasciculus sp. | reverse complement strand
CCCCAACACCATTCGTGATAGCCATCGATTCCTTGGCTCAATAACAGTCGTAACCCGTAAGACTCAGCTACCTCTACCTGATGTTGGATAGCAACCGGACCAATCCAACTGGTAAAAGTGACTCCAGAATAGAGTTGTTCGGGTAATCCAGGGGAAAGGCGTTGAGTCGGTAACCACTGGCGCAACTTCTCTGAATGCAGCAGACTGTCTCGGATAACAGTATGGGGAGCTTCGAGTTCAATGCGGAGGTGACTTTGTTGAAAGGTTCCCAACATAATCTGTGTCCAAAAACAATAGGTCTGTTGCTCAAGAGTGTAACTCTCGATATTACATTATATTAATCCTTTTAATCCTGATCGCCAGGGAAGGCACGGCTGTGAATCCATCACCGACTATCATATCAACGGTGCGATCGCGCCTTATGCCAACGACCCAACCTAAAATAAAAAGGGAGTATGTTAAGAAGTGTAAGGTTGATACATGGCTGATCAGTTAATTCGCGCCACAGCAGCAGAAGGGGGTATCCGCGCCGTCGGTGTGATTACCACGCGCCTCACTGAAGAAGCCCGCCAGCGCCATCAGCTCTCCTATGTGGCAACGGCTGCCCTAGGGCGCACAATGTCATCTGGCTTATTGTTGGCGTCTAATATGAAGCGGGAAGGGTCAAGGGTGAATATTCGGGTCAAGGGAAAGGGTCCCTTGGGCGGAATTTTGGTTGATGCGGGCTTAGATGGTACGGTTAGAGGGTATGTGGATAACCCTGCCATTGAACTACCGCCCAACGAATCTGGCAAACTTGATGTTGGCGGTGCAGTTGGGCGTGACGGTTATCTGTATGTGATCCGAGATGTGGGATATGGCTATCCTTATTCCAGTACAGTAGAACTGGTGTCGGGAGAAATTGGCGATGACATTGCTCATTATCTGCTCACATCTGAACAAACCCCATCAGCACTGATTGTGGGTGTATTTGTCGGCGCTGATGGCGTAACTGCATCGGGAGGGTTATTAATCCAAATTTTACCGAAAGCGGCTAACGACGAGTCTTTAGTGCAGATTTTGGAATCTCGCATCGCCAAGCTATCCGGATTCACACCCCTGTTGCAGGAAGGTAAAACGTTACCGGCTATCTTTGAACAGATTTTGGGTGATTTGGGCTTGGTAATTCTGCCAGAAATTCAAATGGTGCGTTTTGACTGCGGTTGCTCGTTTGATCGCGTTTTAGGAGCGCTAAAGATGCTAGGTGAAGCCGAACTTCGGGATATGATTGAAAAAGACGAAGGCGCTGAAGCAACTTGCCACTTCTGTGGGGAAGTTTACCAAGCGAGTGGAGATGAACTAGCTCAACTGATTCAGGATTTAAAAGCTGAGTCCGTTTGATCGAGATTGAGTTAGGGGAATTGGGAATGGGAAAGGTAAGAGTTGATTGCCTCTAATGAACACCAATTTGGATAGTTTTCGCCCTAGGAGGTATGGCGTTTGTGATTAGATATAAGAGCAATCATTCTCATCTTAACGGCAACTGTCCTAGCTCCCATTCCCGATCGAGTCTCAGGGAGAATATAGCGTTTTCTGTCTAACGAGAGTAGTATTGCAACAACTGAGGGTGCTATAAAACCCACAGCATTAGGCTTAGCGAGTGGTGGAGTGAGTTATGACTAAAAATCGAAAAATGCCCGATCATTGGTATGCTACTCGGTCTTCCCAACCCCGTTGGAGCCAAGATTGGCAACACCAGAGGAATGCTGTTGATCCTCATCGGGTCAGACATTCAACCTCTCATCGTCAAGCCACTCCCCAACCAGTGACGACGAAACCAGCCGCCCCTTCTCCTCAACAGCCGAAAGAACCAAAACGACGCTTTACATTCGGTTGGGCATTTTGGGTGGTGGTGATTATGATGGTTTCAGGGGGGATGGGATTTGCCTCTGTTGCCCTTTTGCTAAAGCTACCAGCCGTGCCAAATTGTCCCTCAATTTTTTGGCCCACGGCTTCGGCTTCGGTGCGTATCTATTGCGCCCAGCTTGCAGCAAATAAGCGCACCACCAAGGATTTGCTAGAAGCGATCGCACTCATAGACGCTTTACCCAAAGACCACCCCTTACGCCCAGAAATTAACCGCCATATCGAAGAGTGGTCAGTGGAGATTTTAGCGATTGGCGAAGAAAAGTTTCAAGCCGGTCAGCTAGAGGAAGCGATTGAAATTGCCAACCGGATTCCTAGAGATGTGCCGGCGTTTACGCTGGTCAAAGAACAAATTAAGGAATGGGAAACGCTGTGGCAAAAGGCTTCAGGAATTTATGAACAAGCCGAGGAACACCTGAGACAGTCCAACTGGACATTAGCATTTCGAGAAGCGGTCAAGCTGACAACGATAGATAATCAGTATTGGGCAGCCGTCAAGTACAACCAACTCGTGGATCTGATTCAAATTGGACGAGACGATAGTCAGAAGCTGGATGAAGCTTATCAGCTAAGTAAAACGGGTCGAGTTGATGATATTTTAAAGGCGATTGAAGCGGCTGAGAAAATCACGCCCAAGAGTTTTGCCTACAAAGAAGCTCAAGATTTAATTGCTGAGAGTGGGAATAAATTACTAAAACTAGCGACAAGTCGCTTAGAACAACGGAACTGGCAAGGGGTGTTAGAGATTGCCAATAAGTTACCCGCTAGCGTGAAATTACCAGACGTCAAGGCAGATTTAATTGACTTAGCCAATGCTATATCCCGTGCTGAATCGGGAAGCAGTGGGGATTTAGAAATCGCGATCGCGTCGGTTCAGAAACTGAGTCCAGATCGTCCTCTGTATGATAAAGGTCAGGAATTAATTGATCGATGGCAACGGGAAATTGAGGACGTAGCTCGACTGGAACGAGCAAGGGCGTTTTCCAGTTCTGGGCTAATTAACGATTTACAGATTGCGATCGCAGAAGCCAAACTGATTCCCAACCGCAATCCCCGCTACCAGGAAGCGAGGGCGGAGATTAGCCAATGGACTCGTCAGATCCAAACCATAGAAGATCAGCCCTATCTTGATCGCGCCACCCAAATTGCCAGCTTTGGCGGAGTCCAATCCTTACGAGAAGCCATCCAAGAAGCCCGTCGGATTGCCCCCAATCGCGCTCTTTACTCAGAGGCGCAGAGTAAGATCAAAGACTGGACACGCACGGTTCAACGCCTAGAAGACCAACCCTATATTGACCAAGCTCGTACCCTTGCCAACTCCGGCAATCTTTCGGCTGCGATCGCGGCGGCTGAACAAATCAAATCCGGACGGGTACTCTATGGGGAAGCACAAAGCCTGATTAAGGGCTGGAAAACAGAAGTTTTGGGACAACAGCGCTTGCAACAAGCCTATCAAGCTGCCACTCCCGGTACCCCCGACGCCATTGTGGAGGCAATTCGTTTAGCCAGACAAGTTCCCAGTTCCGCCAAAGTTAGAGGTGATGCAGTCTCGGCGGTTAATCGCTGGAGTTATCAACTGTTGGCTCTAGCTCAAGATCGAGCTGCTCTTAGCTTAACAGAAGCGATTCGACTGGCTAAAATGATTCCTTCAGGAACCGAAGCCTACAATGCGGCTCAAGTGCAAATTCAAGGGTGGCAAAAGATTTTAGAACCGCCTCCTCCCCTTGTCGTGGTTCCTCC
>NZ_JBKHHI010000548.1:0-3654 GCF_046539235.1 Coleofasciculus sp. | reverse complement strand
AAAACGAATGATGGTGTGTTTCTACAATCGGTCGGGGCGGGTTTAGTTCAGTTAAAGGTTTTCTCCTGAAGGTTATCGGTCAAACAACTATCGTTTTTTCTCTCACCCAGACGTGACTAAACCCGCCCCTAAACCCAACCCTAAACCCAACCCGACAAAAAACGAATGATGGTGTGTTTCTACAATCGGTCGGGGCGGGTTTAGTTCAGTTAAGGGTTTTCTCCTGAAGGTTATCGGTCAAACCCGCCCCTACATTCCTCACAATCCAACAGTTTTCCCATGAATGATCCCACTATTCGCGAACAAAGTTACCAATATTTTCTGGAAGAAGCGCCAGAACTTCTGGGTATTCTTGAACAAGAGTTACTCGATCTACGGACTAATTTTAGTGTCAATAAAGTCCATAATTTAATGAGGACAACTCACACATTAAAAGGTGCGGCAGCCAGTGTGGAGTTGGACACGATTAAAACTGTTGCTCACTCGTTGGAGGATATTTTTAAAACCCTGTTTAATCCTGATGTCGTAATTGATGCAGAGGTGGAAGCGTTATTATTTGAAGGCTATGAATGTCTGCGGCTACCTCTGACGGCGGAAGTGATGGGGGGAAATATTAATGAGACAGAAGTTCTCGATCGCACGGCGGCGGTGTTTGCTAAATTGCAGGAAAAGCTGGGCGATTGTTTTGACCAACAAGCGACTATTCCTAGTTCTTTGGAGTTGGGATTTGATGTCACCCAATCCATTTTTGAGTTGGGGGTGAGTCAGCGGTTAGATCAAATTACCGAGGCTTTGGCGAGTAATGATCCGTCAGTCATGGCGGACACATTGCGATCGCAGGCGGAAGTGTTGCTGGGTGTGGCGGAATCGATGAATTTACCTGGATTTGCGGCGATTGCGAATGGGGCGATCGCGGCGTTGGATAATTATCCGGATCAGGCGGAAATGATTACTCAGATCGCCCTAGCTGACTTGCAGGCGGGACAGCAGGCGGTACTGAATGGCGATCGCACTCAAGGGGGTCAACCGTCTGAATCGTTGCAAGAATTAGCGGGTATGCTGGATGCTGTTCCTGATCAGGCGCCGCCGGAAGCCCAGCCACAGCAAGTGTGGGAAGGGGATCTCAGTGATCCAGACTTTAGTGCAGATTTGGCGATGTCTGATGCGGATGCGGCTTATTCTTCTCACCCAGATGAGGATTTCTCAGAACTCCCAATCACCGATTCGGCTGATTTTCAACCGGATGCGACGGATTTGACGCCTTTACTGGATCTGGATATAGATGTGAATCAGTATGAGGATTATAGTTCATCAGAACCGGAGACAGAAGGTGTTGAGGAACCCGAGTCGGCTGACTTATTAGATAGTATTTGGGGGAACGTTTCGGTTTCAGAATCGGCTATCGCTGGCGATTTTGAGGCAGAATCTGAATCAGAAGCGTTTCCAGTATTTAATACTTCAGCAGAGACGTTAGAGGATGCAATACCCGAATCTGAACCTAATCCTCCAGTCGAAGCGGAAGAACCATTAACCGATTATATTTTACCCTCCTCTAGGGTGCAAAAAGAGTCGATTCCAGAGACTCAGCCGCAAACGGTACGGGTCAATGTTGATCATTTAGAACATTTAAATTATTCGGTTGGTGAACTATTAACCTACCAAAATCGTCAGTCACTCCAGGATGAGCAACTACAAACAGCTGTTCGGTTGGTGCTAAATCGTCTCCAACAGCATCAGCAAATCTTAGATGAATTGCAAGATTGGCATGACCGTCAATTGCATCGATCGCAACAAAAACGGATGAACTTAAGGGGGAGAAGGCGGCGAGAATGGATCAAAGACAAGCCGTCATTGGCTTGGCAAAATCCCCCGGCTCAAATCCCGAATCAATTTGACCCCTTAGAACTGGATAGCTATAACGAACCGCAGCTTTTAATCCAGTCGTTGATGGAGGATACAGCCCAACTGACGGAAGCAACGGAGTCTATTGAACTCTTTGCCAATCAATTCAATCAAACCTTTGATAAACAACGGCGACTACTAACCAGTATCCGCGATACGTTGATGGAGGCGCGACTGTTGCCATTAGGAACATTATTTAAACGGTTTCCGCGAGTGCTGCAACAGTTACAAGTGACCCATAATAAATCAGTTGAACTGACACTACAGGGGACAGAGGTGTTGGTGGATAAAGTCGTGGTGCAAAAACTCTATGACCCCTTACTGCACCTGATCCGTAATGCATTTGACCATGGGATTGAGTCGCCAACTGTTCGCCAAGAATCGGGCAAACCCAGTCAAGGTTTAATTGAAATTGATGCCTATCACCAGAATCGATATTTGGTGATTGAAGTTCGGGATGATGGGCAAGGGCTAAACTTTGAGAAGATTCGTCAACGGGCGGTTGAACAGCGCTTGATCGACGCGGAAAAAGTCAGACAGTTAACACCCGCCCAACTTGCTGAGTTTCTATTTGAACCGGGTTTTTCCACCGCTTCGGGGTTAAGTGATTTATCCGGGCGCGGAATTGGTATGGATGTGGTGCGTTCTCAGGTTGAATCCCTAGAAGGTTCAGTGACGGTGTATTCTCAACCGTATCATGGAACGACCTTTCGGCTGCAAATACCGCTAAATCTGACCATCGCCAAGCTACTTTTGATCGAGGCGGGAGGTCAAACTTATGCTTTACTTTCAGATGCGATCGAACAAATCATTATTCCGCCACCGGAACGACTACGTTGTTGGGATGAGGGGAAAGTATTGCGATGGGGTACAGGAAAGGATGAGCAACTGATCCCTATTTTTTCCTTGGCGAATGGGTTAAATTACTATACTCCCAACCGGAAAGCATTAGTTTTTTCCGACCAACGCCCCTTAGTTGAACAAAGTCCGAAAATGCCGGTGATTTTGATCCGTTGTCAGAATCGGCTATTAGGCTTGGAAGTCAATCAGCTTATCGGTGAACAGGAATTAGTGATTCGTCCCCTGGGAGAGATGATTGCACCTCCCCCTTATGTGTATGGCGGCTGTATTCTAGCGGATGGTAGGTTAGCACTCGTGTTGGATGGGATTACATTAATGCAGACGATTGCGGATCAGCAGACGGTGACATCCCCACCCGAGTTTACCTCTGATTTCCAATCATCGATGGTAGCCTTAAAGGGTTCAACGTCGCTTTCATCCGATCGCAACCAGCGGCAATTATCGGCTTCCCGCCCTGCGGCGTTACCTGCGGCGCCTGAACCTCCACGCCCGATGTCAACGCGATCGCGACAACTTGTTCTTTTAGTCGATGATTCGATTACTGTGCGCCAAACCTTAACCTTTACCTTACAAAAGGCAGGCTATCAGATATTGCAGGCAAAGGATGGATATGAAGCCATTGAGCAACTGCGAAATCATCCCCAGATTCAATTAGTTATATGCGACATTGAAATGCCCAGAATGAATGGGTTTGAGTTTCTCAAATACCGCCAAAACGAGCCCGAATTATCCCAAATTCCTGTGGTGATTTTGACCTCTCGCAATAGTGAAAAGCACCGTTTAATTGCCAATGAGTTAGGTGCTACTGATTATATCACCAAGCCATTCATCGAACCCCAGTTATTAGAGACGGTGCAACAATTAATACAGGCTTGAGTTTTGCCAATCAAC
>NZ_JBKHHI010000547.1:0-3667 GCF_046539235.1 Coleofasciculus sp. | reverse complement strand
TTTTTGGCACGGGAGAGGGGAGCAAGAGAAGACATAGCCAATGACATCTAACAAATATTGAATCATTATCAACTGTTCACCGATTCAGAATATTTTTGCTGAACTTCTGACTCTGCTTTCAATTTGCGTAATCTCTGTCGTGCCGGAGAAGGATTCTGTTTCTGCTCGTCTCGCTGTTGACGGCAAAACGCTAACCAATCTGCCAAGTAAGCCCTCACTTCTTCGGTGTTGTGTAGATAGTAAAGAATCGTCGCATAAACCTGTTCTAGGGTAATGCTTTCAAATTGTTGGGCGATTTCTTCAGGGGTTTTAGCTCTGTAAATATACTCGTAAAGAACGCTTTCAATCCCGATGCGACTGTCCTGAATGCGGATATCATCAGGAGCAAGAAAATTGAAGTAGTCTCGAATTTGCATAATAAGTAGCCTGTCCCATTAGGGGGAATTATTTGGATTAATTCTGAATAACTGAGACGCTACAGTGGTAATGGTGCGTTACGCTACGCTAACACACCCTACATATAGAGCCTTTGCGTAAGTCCTAAGTGTGGTTGATTTTAGGATTTGCCGCCTGCTAGTTTAGCATAGTAAGTCCGGAAGAAACCGTCCTATCTTGGTTCAATTTTCCCGAATAAAAACTTCTCCCCATCTCTCCCTCAACCTATCACCCTAATTATGGGTATTCAACCGGACATGATATCAGTTTTACTATTGTGTTTCTGGCTGAACCTGTTGTGAGGTTGGTGTAATCTCAGGTGTAGGTTCCGGCGGTGGTGCTGATGGCGGCTTGAGCGCTAAAAATGCAGCAATCGTACCTAATATTGTGGCAATTGTGCCAATAATGGTTAACCACATCGTCAAATCCCAACGACGCCAGGGTTGGGGAAATTGAGGCACAACCCCCAACAAATCTAACCATTCCTGCATCGTTTGGGGGCGTTCTTCGGGGGCTAACGCCATCCCTCGCAGAATCGCCTGATTCGTGCGATCGCTCATTTGGGGATTCACTTCTTGAGGTGGCTTTAATTTAGCCCTTGCTAAACTGCGATCGCGGACACTGGGCGGTTTTTCTCCAGTTAATAACTGATACAATGTGGCGGCTAAGGAATACACATCGGTATAAGCGCCGCGTTCGGCATCAACATGATATAATTCCAGGGGTGTAAATCCATCGGCAGTTGTCGGATTAATCGTCGTCAACGGGTGATCAAATCCCACCGCTAACCCAAAATCAATTAACACCGCCTCCCGTTTCCCCTGACGCATCATAATATTGGCAGGTCTAACATCTCGATGCACCAAGTTATTCTCATGCACCACCATCAGCGCTGATCCAATCTGGCGAATATAGTGTAATCCTTCCTTTTCTGTCAATCGATTGGCATGGGTTAAATCTTGCCCCTGAACATACTCCATGACAAGACAAACCTGCTGACCTTCTTTAAACGAATAAGACAGACAAAAAATAGGGATGATTTTCACCATCCCTACTCAATGAATCAATTAAATTGTCCGAAATTACAGCACAGGAACGTACTGCTCCTTCTCTGGTACATGAGTATATTCCGCCACAATCTGACGAAACTCTTCGCCGTCAATGGTTTCCTTCTCAATTAACAGATCCACCAAACGGTCAATCACGACGCGATTGTCGCGCATAATCTGCTTAGCATCGTCGTGACAATGTTCCACAATCCGGCGTACTTGTTCATCAATGCGAGACGCGACTTCTTCGGAATACTCCGCCCGATTCGTCAAGCCGCCACCGAGGAATACTTCTCCCTGTTGACTTTCTAGAGACAAAGGACCTAAATCGGACATGCCGAAACGGGTTACCATTTGTCGCGCCATTCCCGTCACCTGCTGTAAATCACCACCGGCACCTGTGGTAACTTCAGAATGACCAAAAATCTCTTCTTCTGCGGCACGACCCCCTAACGCCCCCGTAATCCGGGCTTTAAGCTGCGATCGCGTAATTAAGCCTTGCTCTTCACTCGGCGTAAACCAGGTCAACCCTTGGGCTTGACCCCGAGGAATTAAGGTCACTTTCTGTACGGGATCATGATCCTTGAGTACCGTCCCCACGATCGCATGACCGACTTCATGATAGGCAATTAACCGCTTACTCTTACTATCCACCAATGGTGTGCCTTCCATACCAGCCACCACCCGGTCAACCGCGTCGTTGATTTCCAGCATGGTAATCGCCTCTTTACGACGACGGGCTGTCAGAATTGCCGCTTCATTCAACAAGTTAGCTAAATCTGCCCCAGTAAATCCAGGAGTACGCCGCGCGATCGATTCAATGGATATTTCCGGTGCAAGTTTCTTATTCCGCGCATGGACTTCCAGAATACCAATCCGTCCTTTCAAATCCGGTGCATCAACAATTACCTGGCGGTCAAACCGTCCGGGACGCAATAGGGCTGAATCCAGTACATCAGGGCGGTTGGTGGCGGCAATAATGATAATCCCGGTATTGCCTTCAAACCCATCCATCTCTGTCAGCAACTGGTTCAGCGTTTGCTCCCGTTCATCGTTACCGCCGCCGATACCTGCACCCCGTTGTCGTCCTACGGCGTCAATCTCATCGATAAAGATGAGACAAGGTGCATTTTCCTTGGCTTTCTTGAACAAGTCACGAACACGGGATGCACCCACACCGACAAACATTTCCACGAATTCACTACCAGAGATACTAAAGAACGGAACTCCAGCTTCACCCGCGATCGCTTTCGCCAATAATGTTTTACCTGTTCCCGGAGGTCCAACTAACAGCACCCCTTTGGGAATCCGTGCGCCTACTGCTGTAAACCGTTCCGGCTGCTTCAGGAACGTCACCACTTCCTGCAATTCTTCCTTGGCTTCCTGAATTCCCGCCACATCATCGAAAATAATTCCCGTTTTTGCTTCCATCTGGAACCGGGCGCGAGACTTACCAAAGTTCATCGCTTGACCTGGACCGCCACCCATATTACTCGAACGACGGAAGAGGAAAAATAACCCACCAATTAATAAAATCGGAAAAATTAAATTCCCTAAGATTCCCCAAATCGCCCCATCTTGACGTGCTGGATGGGTATCTAAAGCAATATCAGCCTCTCTCAACTTAGTGATTAGCTCAGGAGAATTAGCAGGCAAATCGACGCGCCAGCGATTCGTTGTCTTCAGATCCGGGTCAATCGCTTCTACAATTGCCGTTTGACCCCCATCATAGAGGTCAACACTCGTGACTCTCCCTTTCTCAATGTATTCTAAAAAGCGACCATAATTCATCCGGGTGCTGGCGGTATTTTGACTTAAATCACCAACAGCCGGAGAAAACGCTCCCTGCCATAGGAAAAACCCAATGACAAGAGCGGGTATTGTCCAAAGTAGGAGTATTCTCCAGGAAAATTTCATCGCTTATGAGCCTCTAGATATTTGTTTTCTGGTTTGGCTTTTGCTCTTAAAGAGCCTCTGGTTTAGCACAAAGCCTAGCTTAAACGGTGGTTTGAATAGGAAACTTTACTTCTGCTTAATCAAATTTAACGTAATTCTCAGGATTTGGGCAACTGTCTTATCGTCATTTGTCCTTTGTCCTTTGTCCTTTGTTCATGGTTCATTGTTGATTGTTCATGGTTCATTGTTGATGGGTAATCCTCTTCCCCTGCTTCCCCTGCTTCCCC
>NZ_JBKHHI010000546.1:0-3683 GCF_046539235.1 Coleofasciculus sp. | reverse complement strand
AATGACCAAGGACAAAGGACGAAAATATGGCAATTAATCCCGATATTCGTGACCAAGCCTATCAGTTTTTTATTGCCGAGGCACCGGAACTTTTACAGATTCTGGAAACAGGGTTATTAAATATTAGAGATGAGCGCAGCACTGCAAAAGTTCATGAATTAATGCGAGCGGCTCACTCGTTAAAAGGGGGCGCAGCCAGTGTTGAATTAGAGGCGATCGCGACTTTAGCTCACCGCTTGGAAAATATCTTTAAGGCACTTTATAGTGATACTGTAGATATTGACATTGAGCTAGAAAATAAACTGCTGCAAGCTTATGACTGTCTGAGTGTGCCGCTGAAATCGCAAATTACCACTGGTTCCTTTGACGCGGATGCGGCTATCTCCACGGGGACTCCCATTTTTGACCAAATTGAGGCACGATTGGGAGATGCTCTGACTCAGGCGGATAGTTATATGCCCAGTTCCGCTGAATTGGGGATCAATATGGCGGTGTCTATTTTTGAAGTCGATGTCGCTGAAGGGTTGGAACGTCTGGCTACCGTGGTAGCGAATCCTCAAGACTATGAAGTAGCTGGAGAATTACGCGCCCAAATTGAGGTGTTTGCCGGATTTGCTGAGTTCTTAAACTTGCCTGGATTTGGCGCGATCGCACAAAGGGTACAACAGGCGCTAGAGGTTCACCCCGAAAGGGTTGTAGAGATTACCAAATTGGCACTGGCTGATTTTGAAGTTAGTCGCCAAGCTGTTCTCTCCGGTGAACAGACGACGGGGGGAAGTCCTTCTGAGGCTTTAATTGCCCTGGCTGAATCTCCAGCCACTTCGACAGTTTCGGGTGAATGGGAAGCGAGTGATTGGGGATTGGGATTGCCATTAACCGAGGGTTCGGTGGACATGGAAGAGTCCACTGGACAACCGATTGAAGCCTTTGTCGAGGAGGATGCGATCGCGGCGTCACCGGAAACGCTTCCTTTACTCGCCGATTTGTTTTCTCAAGAGACTGAACCGTATACTCTGCCAGCCACAGCAGAATCACCATCATCAATTCCTTCTTTAGACGATATTTTTGGTACGTCTGAAGGTGAGGAGATTTTAGAGACACAAGAGGTTAATGAGGAGACTTCTATATTCGCCCAAACAGAAGAATACCTCCAGGTTACTCCCGAAACCGTCACCGACATCGAAGCGGATGTTGTACCTGAACCCTCTGCATTAGTTCCGACTGAACCGATCAACCTGGATGTTGCGATTCAATCGATTGAGCAAGTTTTTGATCAACTTCCCTCTCTGGAAGAGGCGTCGCAATTAACCCTGTTTCAGGGGAATTCGTTGGTGTCCAACCCATTGGAGCAGGGTAATCTCACCGCGTCTTCATCCCATAAGCTGACAAGCAACAATCCCGTTGCATCGACTCCTCCCCGTTCACCAGCCCCCACGCCGACTCTATCCGTGCGGGTAGATTTAGATCGACTGGAAAGAATGAATAACTTGGTTGGGGAATTAGCAATTAACCGCAATGGGTTATCACTCCAGAATCAGCAATTACAGGGTTCTGTGCGAGCCTTGCTGGATCGATTTGGGCGATTTGGGCAGATTGTGAATAAATTGCAAAATTTATCCGATAAGATGCTAATTGCGCCGGAACGGTACAGCTATGGGACGATGGCGGGTCGATCCCAGATGGAGCGCCGGGTTCCCCAAGGTGCTGATCTTCGCTCAAGAGGATTTCAGAACTCGGATCGCTCCACGGATGTGACGATGAAGACATTAGCGGATTTTGACTCCTTGGAAATGGATAGCTACGGCGCTCTCTATTCCCAAATCCAAGGGATCTTAGAAGAGATGGTGCAGCTTGAAGAAGCTGTTGATGATATCGCCCTATTTGCCAAGAAATCCGATCAAACTACGGAACAGCAGCGGAAGGTACTCAACCACTTGCGGGATGAGCTGATGTGGGCGCGGATGTTACCAATTGGGGAGGTTTTGAATCGGTTTCCCCGGGTATTACGAGAACTGTCTAATACCTATCACAAACGGGTGAATTTGAAGTTGACCGGAACAGGGGTTTTGGTTGATAAAGCGGTGTTAGAAAAACTGTATGATCCGTTGCTGCATTTACTCCGAAATGCCTTTGACCATGGAATTGAGTCGGCTGAAATTCGGCGTCAACGGGGGAAACCGGAATCGGGACAGATGGAGATTGGCGCTTACCACAAGGGAAGTCAAACAATTATTGAAGTCCGGGATGATGGTCAAGGGTTAAATGCCGAGCGAATTGGGCGTCGGGCGGTTGAGTTGGGATTAGTATCCCGTGACCAATTGGCGACAATCTCAGAGGCGCGTTTGTGGGGATTTATCTTTGAGCCAGGATTTTCCACCGCCCAGCAAGTCAGCGAGTTATCGGGACGAGGGGTGGGGTTAGATGTAGTGCGGACTCAGTTGCGATCGCTTAAAGGGACGATTTCGGTAACTTCGACGCCAGGAGGCGGTACAACGTTTACGTTGCGTCTACCTTTAACCCTAACCATCGCCAAATTACTCGTGTGTTTCATCGGTACGACAGTGCTGGCGTTACCGTCTGACAGTATCGAAGAAATTGTTATTCCCAAAGCCAACCAAGTGAAAAAATCTGGAACCCAACGGTTTCTCCATTGGCGGGGAGAATTGGTGCCAACCTATCGATTAGGGGAACTGTTGGACTATCAGCGTCCCTTACCTGAAAGCTTGTCCGGTCAGGCGTTAAGTTCAGTGGCTGCACCAGAGACATGGCAATTACCGATGCTGGTATTGCGTCAGGATCAGCAGGTATTTGCTGTGGAAGTGGAGCGTCTGGTTACAGAACAAGAATTAGTGATTAAACCCTTTGGGACGGCGATTTCTCCCCCTAGTTATACCTACGGCTGTACGATTTTGGGGGATGGGAGTGTGATTCCAGTGATTGATGGGATTGCACTGTTGGAATTTGCCCATGGAGCAACGACGCCAACGGCGACGCCTGTACCGAAAGCGGCTTCAGACGAAACGACAATGGCTTCAGGGGATACAACTACTCTCAGCAGAACGGTGCAGGTACCGACAATTTTGATTGTCGATGATGCGGTGGCGTTGCGACAAACCCTAGCGTTAACCCTGGAACGGGCGGGTTTTCGGGTGTTACAAGCGCGGGATGGGCGAGAGGCGATCGAGCAGTTGCAGCAAAGTGCATCGGTGCAGTTAGTGGTTTGTGATATTGAGATGCCGAATATGAATGGGTTTGAGTTTCTCAGTCAACGGCGTCAAGATCCACAATTGTCAAGGGTTCCTGTTGCCATGTTAACCTCTCGCAGCAGTCAAAAACATCGCTGGTTAGCGATGCAGTTGGGGGCGAGTGGGTATTTTACTAAGCCTTATTTGGAACAAGAGTTTGTTGGGTCGCTCAAAGATATCATCCGCGAAAATAGTCTTGTTAGTCATTAGTCATTTGTCATTTGTCATTTGTCATTTGTCCTTTGTCATTAGGTGACGATGTGCATTTGTGTCATTTTAAGCTTAAAACTCTGCAATACCTTGATCTAACCCCTCCCTAACCCTCCCCTGATCAAAGGGAGGGAACAAGGAACTCAAATGGCTTTAGTTTTCCCCATTAAACGGTTATGAACAGTAATGTCATGAATACTCAATCCAAAGAAAATCAATCCGTACTTG
>NZ_JBKHHI010000545.1:0-3706 GCF_046539235.1 Coleofasciculus sp. | reverse complement strand
GCATGGGTCAGTTGTTTGGCGGCTTGCATCACCGTTTGGATGATTTCTTCGGCATTTCCGCCGCTACTGCTACTGACTAAACTAATCGCTTGATAGAGGGGATCGATCGCCTTGCGTTGTTCCTGAAGATTGCGAATTTCCCGGTGAAACGCTTGGAAGCCTTGCAGAATGGGCAATGTGGATGCCATCCGTTCATGCAATTTCTGGGCATCGGCTTGGGTAAAGCCATTGATTTCGATTGTTTCGGATAACGTTCCCCCCGATTCATAGGTAAAGAGGAATTTGTTAAACGACCGAATAATGGCAATCACTTTCCCTTTCGAGTCCACCACCGGGAATAACAACATGTTTTCCACATTGTTGATCGCATCTGGTTCTAAACCCAGATGGACTAACAGATCATTCAGTTTACTGGGATTTTTGCTGGCTTTGACTGAACGAGATTCAACCATTTTACTGGCGATTCCTAGAGTAGCGGACACCCTAATTTCTTGAGCATTTAGGGTTCTGGAATTCCAGACTAATGACCAAAAGATGCTTTGTTCGGCATCCAGGAGGAAAATTGTCGTCTGTTCCGCGCCCAAGAGTTTGTTAATCGAGTTGGTGACAAAGCTTAACGTATAATACAGGGCATTGTAGAGCGCTTCATCACTTTGATCGGCAACGGAATTACTGAGAATTGCTAGGGTATTATAAACGGATTCTTTTGGCTCAATTTGAGCAAGCTGTTTTAGTGTCTCATGAGTCTTGACGAATTGCAGGATTACACCCACTCGTTCGTTAAAGACTTGCATGGACTGGCGGTCATTTTTATCAAAACTCGCTTTAAAGTAACTGGGAACGTGGGGCCACTCGTCTTTGTTATACTCTGGATGATCTCCAGGTTTGCGCTTGTTGATTAGTTGGGTTACGCCTAATAATTCCCCATCTGGACTGACAACGGGCATACAGAGGAGGCTACAGGTACGGTAGCGGGTTTGTTCATCGGTTTTCTTGGCATTTTCCGCACTGGGATGATCGTAGAGATCGAAGGGGATAATCATCGGTTGGCGAGTTTGTGCAACTTGACCTGCAAAGCCAACCCCAACATCACAGCGAACCTCTCCTTTCCCTGGAAGTTCCGTCCACAAGTCGCCGCGATCGCGATCCACTAACCATAAGGTACTGCGATCGGCATTCAGCAGCTTCTTGGCGGTATTCATTACCCGCTGCAAAATCGCCTTGGTATCTAAGTTAATCTGATCGAGCGATCGCGTGGCTTCGGCTAAGGCGGCTGTCGCCCGTAGCTTCTTCATTACCTTGTAACAGGATTGGCAACTTTCCAGAATCCGCCGCACCGGAACCACACATTTTGCCAATCGTTCTAAGTCTAGGGTGGTGAATCCTTTAGGTCGTTTGTCGGATTGCTGATCAGTGGGTAACTTATTTAGTAACTGAATTACCGCAATCACTTCTTGGCTTTCACTTAAGATGGGAAATGCCAAGATGTTTTCGGTGCGGTAATTATATTTTTTGTCAAATTCCTTAACCAGTGCGGCGCGGGGATCTTCATAAACGTTGTCGGGAATATGGATGACTTTTTTATCCTGAGCCACATGACCCGCTATCCCTTCCCCGACTCGCACCTGAATATCCAGAAATTCACCTTCTTCATTCTCCGCCACTAATGACCAGAGTTCTGTCTTCTCATCGTTAAGTAAGAAAATGGTGGCGCGATCCGCACCCAGTAATTCACCGACTTTAGAGGTAACATCACGCAGCACCTCATACAGGGCTTGCGCCGAACCTTCATCCTCGGATTCTGTATCGGCTTTGGATAAGATTTCCACCTGGGAAACCAGGAGTTTGCGCTCTAATTCCGCTAAGGCTTTGAGAAATTCCGAGTCGCCTGGTTCTAAATCAGCTTGGATGGTTTTTAAAGCCTTATTAACCCATTCTTGGTTAAATACCGATTCATATATGCGATTGTGAATCCTAACTTTCCCTTGATGCTTGAGGATTAACCCCATCATCCGCAGTTCCTTCTGTTCGGAACTGTCATTGGCGATCGCTTCTCCCTGTTGGAGGATACGATGATACACTTGCAACAGCTTCAGACTGCGGTGTTTACGTCTGAGCAAGCGATCGCGGATCGTCTGCAAATGCATCAGTTCCGGTTGTTCTTCCCAATTCTCAATCCAGCGCGATCGGACTAAGTTTTCCACCCACTGCGCTTCCGTTCCTTTCGATGGTGCATCCGGTGCTTGGGCAATTAATCGACAAAGCTGCTGGGTGAGAAATGGTTGTCCTCCTGTCCATTTCAACACCTCAACCAGCAATCGTTTATAGTTTTGTGATTTAGCTTTTAATCCTCTGGCAATTTGTAATCCGCTACTCGCACTTTCTGGATAATGGGACTGTTCAGATAAATTTGAAATCATAGTGCAACCTGGTGTAAACGCCTTGGCAGCTTGCCTTCTCTTGCTAGTCGGGTGGTGATTAGGGTTCAGGAGCTGTGAGCAATCTCTATGGACTATCTCAGATGCTACCTTACCGATGGCTCAAATTAGACTCTACTGATCTCAAGGTCCTTATATAAATAATATTGACAATAATACTAAATTATGGTTGCTTCTGAATAGACTTTACTCTATCGGTAGGAATTTGGGGAGCTGGGGGAGTTAGTTCAAAACTTGGTCAGGGCGGGTTTTGTACAAACGTTATCATCAACAGCGAACAGAAAATCCCTAAACCCGCCCCTACTTTCCTCAACACTTACCCTGCCACCCAATCAATCACAGGACCTTTGGGTACAATGCGAGTGGGATTAATGTGGGGATGACTTTTGTAATAATGTTGCTTGATCTGGTCAAGGTTGCAGGTATCGCTAACGCCCGGTTGCTGATAGAGATCTTTAAGATAATTTCCTAGATAGGGATAATCACTAATTCTACGTAAGTTGCACTTAAAATGCACGTAGTAAACGGGGTCAAAGCGAAACAGGGTAGTGAACATACACCAATCCGCTTCCGTGATCCGATCGCCACACAGATAAGCTTGCTGGGATAGCACCCCTTCCCAATAGTCTAGTGCTTCAAAAAGTTCGGTTACCGCCTCATCATAAGCCGTCTGAGTCGTGGCGAACCCAGCGCGGTAGACACCATTGTTGATCGGTTGGTAAATTCTGTCAATCGCGCGATCGATCTCGTCTTGCAGAGGATCGGGATAGAAGCTAACTTGAGATTTCGCGATCGCCTCAAACTCCCTATCGAACATACGGATAATTTCACGGGATTCATTATTCGCGATCGTATTCTTTTGTTTATCCCAAAGCACAGGGACTGTCACTCGTCCCGTACAGTTCTGGTCTGCTTTTAGATAAACCTCTCGCAGATAACGACTTCCATGAACCGTATCCGGGATACAACCGGGAGCATCAGAAAATTCCCATCCCTCCTCATCCATAAACGGGTCAACAATGGACAGGCTAATCGCCTCCTCCAACCCCTTCAATTTCCGCATAATCATTGTGCGGTGCGCCCACGGACAAGCCAGAGAGACATAGAGATGGTAGCGTCCCGACTCCGCTTTAAACCCTGTAGAACCATCGGCACTCACCCAGTTACGGAACTGAGTCGGATTTCGCTTAAATCGCCCCTCAGGGTCTTGCTGGTAAGGTTCCTTCGTCCATTGTCCATTCACCAGCATTCCGGTTGCCATATTTTCT
>NZ_JBKHHI010000544.1:0-3709 GCF_046539235.1 Coleofasciculus sp. | reverse complement strand
AATGACGAAGGACAAATGACGAATGACAAATGACGAATGACAAATGACGAAGGACAAATGACGAATGACAAAGGACAAATTACTTAATAGACGCTACAGGCACTTTCGCCTCTGGAGTGCGATCGCGTTGTGCTTGTTCGAGGGTGTTAGATTTGGGTGTAGTCGTTGCCATCCGCCACAATACTACGGCAGGAACAACGCCTAACAAGATACCTAAGCCAATCGGAACCCATATTTGGGCACCGATACTCATCACAGCCGCAAAGACAAAGTTGCTCAGGTAAACGGCTAAGGGCAATCCCAATTGGCTTCTAGACAATGCTAATGGCGTTTTCTGCCAAAATAAAGCCGCGACAGCCATAAAGACAGCACCTGTTCCTAACCAACCCGCAAAATTTTGATACGGCATCCCAAAAAAGGCACCCGGTTGCTCCCATAACCAGAAAGGAACAGAGGCTTGGCTCATGGCGGGATCAAGTACAAAGTCCCAGGAGGTGAGTAAAACAGCACCGATCGCGATCGCACCTAAGTGACGCCACCAACTGACTGACCTGTTCGCTGCCACTCTATCCTCTAACCCCACACGAGCCAATAGATAAGACACCAATCCTAAATAAAACCAGGATAAGGGAATCGTAAACGGAACAAGACCCCCGATTTTATAGCCTAAGCCACTTAAGTAACCATAGTGTCCAAAAGGGAAACCTGTACTTGTTCCCAGGAGTTCACTGGTCAAGGAAATGACAATAGCAGGAATCATGAACGTCAACCATTGCCACAGTCCCAGAGTTCGGTAGGCATAAATTGCCACGGCTGCTGTTCCTAAAATAATATAGACGACTCCCCCCCCAGCCATTGACCATTGAAACAAGGTTTGTCCCTGTGGCGGTAAGCTTATAACCCATTCTGGGTGAGGCAAAACCAGCAGTAGACCTGCCAGTCCAAATGCCATAGCCCCGATATGACCTATCAACAAAAAGCGCTCAATTTTGATCAGTTGGTTCATGAAAAACTCCTAAAATGGTGAAAACCCCAGACTTGTCTTAGTAGCAAGATGCAGCATTCCGATTCAGATGCGGCAAGGCAATGGTTGTTTGCGAGTATACAAGCAACAATGATTTATAGTTTACAAATGTTTACGAAAAAAGTCCCTAGTGCCACCATCTGAATGATGAAGGAGATAGGGTAAGGGGGTGAGGCAATACGGCTCTGATCAGCTCTAATTTTAAAGCTCCCCCTGCTCCCAGACGCGCCATGGCACGTCTCTACATCACTCCCCCAGCTCCCCTGTTCCCCCCAACTGGGCATGAACAGAGTGGGAAAATCGTTAATATATTGGCAGGACAGTAACTTGAATCTTGTCACTGTATACTACAGTGCCAAAAACTTGGTCTTGTCTGCTGTTGGCTTCCTAGCATCTTTACTCAACATGACTTCACCTGTTCCGGAAAACACCAAGACTGTCATTCGCCCCATTCAATACGGCGATTTGGAGAGAATTGAGCAGCTTACGACTCAAGCCACAGATACGGAGTGTAATAGCTGCTCGTTAACCTTCATTCGCCAACTTCAGCAGGTTCGACGCTGGTATGGGCTGCTAATGGTTTTGAATTGGTTTCCGAATCCTTGCCAGTATGATTTTTGTTTCTATGTAGCTGAACAATTTCAGCGGCTGCGAGGATTAATTAAAGTATCGCCCTTTAATCGGACTCGCAGTACTTGGCGCGTGGAACAGGTGTTAGTTGCTCCCGATCCGTCTCGTGAATCCATTAATAAACCCGCCAAACTTGAAACCGGCTCGGCACTCTTGCGCCATTGCTTCGAGACGATCTGGGAAGCCCGCACCTGGTTACTAGAAGTCAATATCCACAATAAAGATACCCTGGCACTATATCGGCGTAATGGATTTCAACCTCTAGCGCAATTGACATATTGGTCAATTTCTGCTCAAACCTTAGCTAAACTAGGCGATCGCGAACCCGATTTACCCAACTTGCTGCCGGTGAGCAATGCTGATGCTCAACTATTGTATCAGCTAGATACGGCGTCCATGCCCCCGTTAGTGCGTCAAGTGTTTGACCGTCATATCGAGGATTTTAAAACAGGATTTATGCGATCGCTAGTCTCGACGCTACAGCAGTGGTTCAATCGCACTGAAGTTATCAATGCTTATGTATTTGAATCCCAGCGCAAAGCAGCTATTGGTTATTTTCAACTCACCCTTTGCCGAGATGGGAGTCAAGCACACGAAGCCCAGCTCACTGTTCACCCTGCCTACACTTGCCTGTATCCAGAGTTATTCTCACAAATGGCGCGGATTACCCAACAATATCCTGCCCAGTCATTGCATCTGGCTTCAGCCGACTATCAACCGGAACGAGAAGACTACCTGGAACAGTTAGATGCTCAGAGAATCGAACATACTCTGCTCATGTCTCGTTCAGTCTGGCATAAAATCCGAGAAGCCAAGAAATTAGAAGGGTTACAGTTATCAGAAGTGCTTCAGGGACTCCAGCCAGCCCGTACTCCCATCCCTAGCCGTATGTCCTGGTGGGAATCCCTTTCCAAACAACCTAACGCCGCTTCTAAAACAAATGGAGCCAATTCTTCATCGAAACAGAAGTCAAAAGAGAAGGACATTCCACCGCCAGCCGATGCTTCAGATGCTGACTAGGGGAGTTTTGAGTTTTTGAATGACGAATGACATAGCTTGCTTCTTTTCGGGAGCGAGTTTTCCACCTTGAACTTTTAACTTTAATGGTGTCCACCTACTTATGTGATGCAGAAAATCTCAGCCTTAGGCTTGGATGTTGGCAGTAAGCGAATTGGTGTCGCCGGATGCGATGGTACTGGCTTAATTGCTACAGGTTTAACCACAATCAAGCGGACCTCTTTTGAGCAGGATGTATCCCAGTTCCGAGAACTCGTCGCACAACGCGAAGTTCAAGTTCTGGTGATTGGATTACCCTATTCGATGAACGGGACCCTGGGATTCCAGGCGCGACAGGTGCAAAAATATGCCCGTCGCTTGAGCGCTGCCCTACAATTACCCGTAGAATATGTAGATGAGCGGTTAACGTCTTTTGAAGCCGAACAGTTACTTCATGCTGAGAAGCGATCGCCCTCTCGCCATAAAGCTCTGATCGACCGCAAAGCCGCAGCTATTATACTCCAGCAGTGGCTGGATACTCGTCGCTCAAGCGGTTAATGATCAACCATCTAGCTTGCTTCTCGACGAGCGAATACCATGAATCATGAAAAATGATATGATCAGAAACTGCTGGATTATACCAATGAACATTTATCCATGGCTTTAACCCAAGAACGCAAACAAGAAATTATTGACAGCTATCAGATTCACGACACCGATACGGGTTCGGCAGATGTGCAAATCGCCATGCTCAGCGATCGCATTAGTCGCTTGAGTACACATCTGCAAGCCAATAAAAAGGATCATGCCTCCCGTCGGGGATTATTAAAGATGATTGGTCAGCGCAAACGCTTACTAAGTTATGTGCGTGAAGGCAATCCTGAACATTACCAAGCCTTGATTAAGCGCTTAGGTATTCGCGGATAAACACCGACTAAAGCTTATGTCTGATGAACCCTCCCGCAACCCTTTACCTTTTGAGCCGAGCCAAAAGCGAAAAAAAAAGTCGAAATCACAGGCTAAACCTGTAGCGAATAAAGCTAAGGCGAAATCCCCAGC
>NZ_JBKHHI010000543.1:0-3716 GCF_046539235.1 Coleofasciculus sp. | reverse complement strand
GCCCCTACTTGGTTACCAAGCCCCTACTTGGTTACCAAGCCCCTACATTTTTATTCGGGGTGATGAATCCGGACATCATATAATAAGTTGGGGCATCCAGAAACCGGAGACTGGATGTCCAATCCTTAGCTATCATGCATTTAAATTGGGTATTGGTAGCGAGCAATATGCAAAGCCTGCGGCATGGCTTCGCTAAACGCACTACAAGATTTTGCCATTATTTAGATTAAGGTTTAAATGCCGAACAGCTTAATCCGCATAACCTCTCAAGTTTACATTTTCCCAAACAGATTAAAATCCCAATAAAAGATAGGTTTCATTTTCTTGTTGAGTAACCGTTTGTTTCCAGCTCATTTCCGGGGAGACATCTTCAAACAGCAGAAATAACTGATTATCAACATTCATGCTATAGATATCAATATAATCCGGTCGCTGCGGATTATGGGAACGAGCCACACCTTCCAACCTAAAATCTTCTGTTTTTCCTGACAAAACAGCCAATAATATATCATCTAAACCAATCAACTCTGGAAAACTAACACTAACTGCCTTTCCCATAGTTAATTTTTCAGGAAAATCACAAAACCTTTGAGCTTGCTCAGAAATCTCTCGAATGGTTAAATCGGGATTAAGGATCAAATACTCCATCTGACGCATTGCCACAAACCGTTCCAGAATCGGATTAAGCTTTGACGCCGTTTGCAGTTCACACAGATCCTTCAAACGATAACCGAACCCATACACGGTTTCAATAATGTCACCTACACCCGCTTTTTTGAGCTTGCGTCGTAATCCTTTCACATGTGCCTTAACCGTTTCCCGATTGGGTGGATCTCCGAACGTCCAAAGTTTCTCAATAATATAATCTTGACTAAATATCCGGGTTGGAGAGGACATCAACAAATATAAAAGACCATATTCTTTGGGAGATAGACGCAAGGGTTGTCCCTGATAGGTTACTTCACAGGTACTCGGATCGATTTCCAATTTTCCCCATTGCAACGTTGGTGTATTAGCATCCCAGTTACGTCTGAGTAATGCCCGAATACGAGCCGCTAACCCCTCAACGGGACAGGGTTTAATCACATAGTCATCAGCGCCTGCATCTAAGCCCGCCACCATATCTTGCGTTGCTGCGGATGCACTCAGTAAAACAATTGGACTGGTATTTCCCGCTTGTCTTAAACGACGACAAAGACTAATACTATCCAAATGAGGTAAATTAATATCAAGCAAAATTAGATCGTAGTTATAGGCTAAAGCATTGTCTAACCCCGTGTCACCGTCCTGGGCTAGATCAACAACATAATTTTGTTGAGTTAACCCTGCCACAATGGTTTTGGCTAAGGTAGGATTATCTTCAACAACTAAAAGTTTCATACTCTTCCCCGTTTGAAAAATAGATGATCCTGAATTTTCCTTAGATACCCCCAGTTTATATTGAGGCAAGTCCTCCCTTGTCTGCACCTCAGCATTCCCGACATCGTTTGGGATAATGTTTTACCAAGACACAGAGATGGGGCATAGGAATAAAATATATCCACAGACAGAAGAGATTCTGTCCACCTGAAACCCCTATTCTGCCTCACTGCCAAAGAGTATGGTAAACAAACAAGGGAATTGTAATAGATGTTAAAAACAGAACCGGCTGATTCTATATCATTGTCGATGAGTCCCCAGGAACGTAACCTGCTCAAGCACCTGGTAGACTACTCCTCTATCCAGTCTCTGCCAGAAATTTGGTCGATCGCAGCGCAGCGATTTGGACAGATTATTGCCCTCAGAGATCCCCATACCCAACCCGAGGTGATCTTCACGTACACCCAGTTGGTACGCCAGATTCAACAATTAGCGGCGGGATTACAAACCCTGTTTGATAATCCGGTGATCAAAGCGGAACAAGAGTCCTCGGATCTGCCTCCCCGTATCGCCTTGATTGCCGATAACAGCCCCCGTTGGCTGATTGCGGATCAGGGGATCATGACAGCTGGGGCGGCAAATGTGGTTCGCAGCGCCCAAGCTGATCCTGATGAACTGCGGTATATTTTAGAACACAGTGGCAGTATTGCTTTAGTTGCCCAAGATACGAAAACACTGACCAAACTCAGACCTCATCTTGACGATTTGCCGATTCAGTTTGTGATCATACTCTCCGATGAAGAGCCACCTGCTGAAGACAAACTCAAGGTTTTCAATTTCTCTGAGGTGATGAGTCTGGGGTCAAAAACAACTCTACAACCCGTTCAGGCGACCCGTCAAACCCTCGCCACCTTAATGTACACCTCCGGCACCACCGGGAAACCCAAGGGGGTAATGTTAAGTCATGGCAACCTGCTGCATCAAGTCACCACATTTGGTATCGTCCTCCAACCCAAAGGAGGCGATCGCATCTTAAGTATTTTACCAACGTGGCATGTCTACGAACGCACCGTTGAATACTTCCTCCTCTCCCAAGGGTGTACCCAAATTTACACCACGATTCGCCATGTCAAAGCCGATCTCAAAGCCTTTAAACCCATCTACATGATCGGCGTTCCTCGGCTGTGGGAATCGATTTATGACGGGGTGCAAAAGCAGTTTCGGGAGCAACCACCGAACAAGCAAAAATTAGTGTATACCTTACTGGATATCAGTCAGCGCTACATTAAAGCGCGGCGAATCGCCCAAGGGTTAGACTTGAACCAGCTTAACTCTAGTCCCCTGGAACGCCTCAGCGCCAGCATCCAAGCCTCACTCCTGTTACCCGCCCACAAATTAGCCGACAAACTAATTTATCAAACCGTGCGGGAGGCAACCGGGGGTCAAATCAAAACCATTATCAGTGGTGGAGGTTCCCTGGCAATGCATTTAGAAAACTTCTTTGAAATTGCTGGGATTGAGATTCTGGTGGGGTATGGACTCACTGAAACCTCTCCCGTGACGAATGTTCGCCGGATGGAACGGAATCTGCGCCGTTCCTCCGGATTACCCATGCCCGGAACCCAGATTCGCATTGTTGATCCCGAAACCAGTAAACCCTTACCCACAGGGAAACAGGGGTTAGTTTTGGTGAAAGGACCGCAAGTGATGCAAGGCTACTATAAAAATCCCGAGGCGACAGCAAAAGCCATTGATTCCGAGGGATGGTTTGATACTGGAGATTTAGGATGGGTGACTCCCAACAATGATTTAGTCTTGACAGGACGGGCAAAAGATACCATCGTATTGACCAACGGCGAAAATATCGAGCCGCAACCGATTGAAGATGCCTGTCTGCGAAGTCCTTATATTGAGCAAATTATGCTAGTGGGTCAAGATCAGCGATCGCTGGGGGCATTAATTGTGCCGAATCTGGAAGTCCTGCAACAGTGGGCAGCCGCTGAAAATGTTACCCTAAACTTGCCCAACTCTGATACGAACGAGGACAGCGAGTCGTTCCGGACGGGTATTGACCTGAAAAGTAAAGAGGTGCAGAACCTATTCCGGCAAGAATTGAATCGGGAAGTCAAAAATCGACCAGGTTATCGCCCTGATGATCGCATTGGTCAATTTGCACTGATTTTAGAACCCTTTTCCATAGAAAATGGCATGATGACTCAAACACTGAAAATCCGGCGACCCGTTGTTACTCAACGATATCACGATATCATTAACGGGATGTTCGCCCCTATTGCGGGGAAATAGGGTGAAAGAGTCTGCTGGCAAGTTGCCTGTTGCTCTTAACATGATTATGCCCC
>NZ_JBKHHI010000542.1:0-3762 GCF_046539235.1 Coleofasciculus sp. | reverse complement strand
AAATTCAGAACAGACCACGTCACCGCCCCCACAATCCCATCTGCAGTCATCCCCTTTGAGCGCTGAAACGCAATAACGGCGGCTTTTGTCTTGGAACCATAGATCCCATCAGCAGGACCCGGATCAAAGCCTTCTTGCTGCAAAACCTCTTGGACTTGCTTCACTTGGGAACCCACGGAACCTTCCTGGAGTGGTAAAAAAGGCTCTAACGGTTGATTGCGCCATTTTTGGGAAAACTCCACCAATGTCGCCTCAGATAGTTGTGCTTGTAACCACTGAATGGCTTGGGTTTGATGGGGGAGTTCCCGGTAATACCTATAGGTATCGAGGAGTTGAACCTGGGTGAAAGGAGTTTGTGGATTCAAAGGTGTACTTCCCCCCGGTGTTGTATCCGGCGCTGTCGGAGTCCCAGTATCGATGGGAGGTGGCTGTGTCGGTTGAGACACCCGTTCTAACACCTTCCACGTATTCGGTCCGACCAAACCATCAGGTTCTAACCCATAAAACTTTTGGAACAAAACCACCGCATCTTCAGTACCCGCGCCAAAAATACCATCAATCGGACCCGGATTAAACCCTTGAGCGCTGAGAATTTGTTGGAGTTCTTTCACTCGTAGTCCGGTGTCCCCTTCCCGCAAAACTTCGATGAAAGATGCTCCTAGTCGCTGACGTACTTCCTGGCGTAAGCGAGGTAATTGACTATATAACCAATCCCCAGGACATTGAGTGGGAGAAAAGTCGCGATGTCCGAGAATATTATCCGGGTTAATCTTAGTCGTTGAGCAAATTGAGGCGCACAACTCAACCAAACTATCCCACTGTTTGGCATTCATTTGATAGGTGATAAACGTTCCTTCATTTTCAATCCCTGGTGACTCATTCCCTTTATTACTACCCGCATGGGATGAACGGATACTGCGTCCCCGTTTAGCCGCATTCAGACTTCCATGTCTACCTTCTAGCAAATATCCGCCCGTCGTGTTCAAAAAATTGTGACCGGAATCAATCCAGCCAAAGCCATCTATATGGGCGGTTTGAATGCTGCGGGCAAAGGTTTTAGCTCCCCTTAATGTCCCTCTGGAGACATCATTGGGGGGATTAGGAGTCGCCGTATGATGAATGATAATATATTGCGGTCTCGTTTCCCCCGCCCAGCGTCTTGGGGGTCTGGCGTCCCATTCCTTGGTAGAAATAACACTAGCCGTAAATGCCATACCGATTGTCTCCCTCCATTCAATCTAAATCAGCCGTGAACTCACTCAAACCAAGAGGATTTGTTTTGCATTCTACCTAATCCCTGCTCAGTAGAATGCGTTATCTTTTGTTGATATTTGCTATCCTACGTTCGGGTTTACTACCACCGAACGCAAAATGACACCAACACGGCAAACTGTATCCTTCCCTGGAATCCAACTGTCTTATCTAGAGTGGAATCAAGGTTCAGAACCCTTGTTACTGCTTCATGGTTTAGCGGATCACGCTTTAGTGTGGTCGAGTTTAGCAGAGTATATCGCTGAGAGTTATCATATCATCGCTCCCGATATGCGGGGTCACGGGGAAAGTAGCAAGCCTGACGATGATTATACCTTTGCCAGTGCGATCGCGGACTTGGAAGCCCTCATGGATTACTTGGGATGGTCATCAGCTCATATTATCGGACATTCCTGGACAGGTAAATTAGCCCCGATTTGGGCAAAACAGCATCCCGAACGGTTTCGCAGCATGGTTTTGGTTGATCCGATTTTTATCTGGAAAATGCCTAGTCTGCTCAAGGTTACATTCCCTTTATTATACCGGGTTTTGCCGTTTCTCAAAGGTATGGGTCCGTTTGAGAGTTATGAAGACGCTGAACAGAAAGTACGCCAGTTAAGTCAATATCAAGATTGGACGCCGTTACAGCAGCAAGTATTTCAAGCCAGTATTGAGCAGAAACCCGATGGTTCTTGGGGGAGTAAGTTTACCGTGGCTGCCCGTGATGGTACGTTTGAAGATGTGATGCTCGTCGCCGGATTAACGGTTCCGATTCATATCCCCACCCTGTTTGTGCAACCGGAAAAAGGGGTAAATCGCCAAGACTGGCAACTGAAACCCTATAAAACCTATTTGAAAAATTTACAACTTTGCCAGGTTCCTGGTAATCATTGGCCCTTTTTGGTCGCGCCAGAGGAGTTTAACCGAACAGTAGCAGCATTTTTAGAGCAACATCGAGAAGCTAACGTTTAACCCGATTAATCTTCATCTTCAATAAATAACCTGCGCTCTCATTCACGATACATTTTTAATGAGAGTCACGAACTACCAACATGACAAAACCTGCTCACTTGATGATTAAATCCCTGTATCAGGCAATCAACCGCAGGGATATTTCCGCCGCTATAGATTGTATCGATGACGAGTGCATTTATGAAGATCTCAACTTTCCCCAACCCTTTCGCGGGAAAGCCGCCGTTCAGCAGCTTTTTGAGGAATCCTATCAAGGTGTACCCGATGACTTACTTTTTGTTATTGATGATATTACAACCGCAGATTCATCTTCCACGGGTGTCCTTTGGCATGTTGAACTGGATGGTATTCCCTTTCCCAATGGACGAGGCGTCAGCTTTTATCGCCTGTCTGAAACCACGGGGAAGTTAGTTTTCGCCCGTGATGTGGTGGAACCGCCAATTAAACCCGGTAAAGTTGCATTCTGGATTATTCGATTGGTTACTCCTTTGGTACGACGACTGCTTAAACGCCAGCCAGAAACCAGTGCTACTGCTAAATCAGAACAACCTCAGCCTTGGGTTGCGATCGCGTTGGCACTGGTGGCTATACTCTATACTTATGTCCTCTTACTCTCTCCACCCAATCAACTTCTTCCCGGAGAACCAATTTGGGCAATTCAACCGGAAACCTTACAGGAAATTCTGGATGAGTCGCTCAATTTCTTCTTGATCTTACCGATTCTCAATGTGGTGGGTATTCATGTGATGGAGTCGCCGACGGTTCACCCTACCCTAGAAGCACTTTTCAACTTTGCCGAAGCCTGGATATTTATGTTCCTCCCCTTGCTGTTGATGGATAAAAGGGGAAGCCATTTACCTAAGGTTTTGATGTGGAGTGTAGCAATGTTCCTGACGAATGTTATGCTTACGCCTTATATGGCATTGCGTTATACCGTTCCCCCTCCTCAAGACAAGGATGAACCTGACAAAGGCTGGCTAGCTCGTCTTTTCGGATGGATTGGGCTGATTGTAGGTACTCTAGCTATTGTATGGGGTTTTGTCGGAAGACCGGAGTTTGGAGATTTAGCACAGAGGGCGCAGTATTTTAGAGAACTGCTAATGAGTAACCGAGTGACTATCGCATTTTGTATTGATTTGGTGCTGTTTTCCATTTTCCAGGGTGTACTGTTAACCGCCGTCATTCCCTCTAATAAAAGGGGGCGCTGGCTGCGATATGTTCCTTTCTGGGGATTGGCGGTTTGGCTGATTATCTGATTGGTTATTCGTCATTGGTCATTGGTCATTCGTCATTCGTCATACTCGCTCCCTTGCTCAGCCAGCGACATCATTTGGTCTTAGTCTCCAGGTTTTATGCTAATCATTTAAGTGGCTAGGAGTACAAAACGTGTCAAAATAGACAGATGTAAAGAAAGATGAATTCAAACCGATGGGAGAACAACTGAGTCAAGCCCTAGAACCTCTCGCTGCGTGGTTTCGCACATTATGGTGCAACTACAGTTAATGACGATCGCCTTCTATAATAGTCATAATTGCCCGA
>NZ_JBKHHI010000541.1:0-3767 GCF_046539235.1 Coleofasciculus sp. | reverse complement strand
GCGATACGTTCTCTTCGGAACAGGCTCCGCCAACGCGCCAAGATAAATCCATCCCAGTTATCATCTCATACCAAGTTGCGTTCTATCATGTCATTGGAGAGCGAAGCGTGAAGCGCAGCTATAGCGGTAGCGAAGCGGTAGCGTGACGCGCAGCGATAGCGAGGAACGAGCGTCGGAATCTGGACAGATGCTTCGCGTCATTCCGTTTCACTGCATTCTGCTCAGCATGACAGATTCTACCTTAGACGGCAAATTGGTATCAGTCAGGGGATTTTCAGTATTCAATTATCCCGATGCAGCGATAAGATAAGAGGGCGCACGTCGGTGCGCCCCTACCGTTGACAAATTAAGACGACTTCGCTTCTAGGCTTTCTAGGCGGCTTTTAAGTGCCTGATTTTCTTGCTTAATCTGATCGAGTTCTTCGCGAAGCTGTTTAATCGCTTTGTCTGAACCTACCTGATTCTGCACCGTTTGGATTGCTTCTTCCGCCCGCCGACGTACACGCCCATCCGGTGTTTGATCACATAGCGATCGCAAAACCCCAATCGCCTTAACGGTTTCCATTTGGGCTAAGGCGGAAACTACCGCGACTTGAGTCAGGAAGAACGATTCCCCAGATAACTCCTCTAACGCCTCTAATATCTCCTCTAGCTTATTCGGGGTTTGACCTGTGGAAATCGTACCTAAAGCCCGAATTGACGCTAGTCGCAAGGGTTGAGGAGTACCCGGTTTTGTGTACTCCATAATTACATCTAACGCCTGGGGTGAAGACTTCATCTGACTCAATCCCGCGATCGCACCCGAACGCACAACTTCATTCCAACCCGCACGTTCATTGAGAATCTTTGTCAAAAGTTGCAGCACTTCATCTGCTTTATCTTTCATACTCCCAGACGCCAGTTTACCCAGCACTTTCGCCGCAGACGCTTCCACGTAATAACTCGCATCTCCCACCTCTAACAGATGGTTTAATGCTGCATAGCTTTCTACCGTTTTCACCTGACTCAAGGCTTCGACAACCGATCGCCGCACCCGCGCATCTTTATCCTGCAATCCAGCGACTAACGCAACAGAGGCTTGATCCAGTTTGACTTTTGCCAATTGTTTGGCGACTTCGACGCGCACCCCCCAGAAGGGATCATCCGTCAAGGCTTCTGCTAACGCTTGAACGACTTCTAACCCCCCCTTCTTCACTAACGCTTGGGCGGCGTAAATCCGAGAAACGGGGTCAGGGTCATGCTTTAGCTGGGCTTTCAGTTCGGCTAACGGATACTCCAGCGTCACCGTTTTTAAGTAATTGTTCCCTGCATCAAAACTAATAAACTGGGGCTTTTTCTCCAAGGGGAAATAGAAACTCTGTTCCCGTTCATGGATGCGAACCTTAAAGGTTTTGAGTGGGGAATCAGCATCAGTGTAACCAAAGGCGATAGGAATTTTTAGGTCAAATAGCTCATTTTTACTACCATTTTGACTCTCTTTTGCATGGGTTTGACTAACTGTCACTTTCGCCAACTGGCTATCCCCATCCCAGGTGTAGCTAACTTTATAGTCGGGATGACCCCCTCGGAAGACATATTGATCGAACAGAAAGAGGAGATTTCGACCCGTAGCTTTTTCAATTGCCCGTAATAGGTCAACCGTTTCTACTGTATTATGAGCATTATCTTGAACAAAGGTTTGAATCGTCTTCCAGAATAACTCATCTCCCAATTCTGCTCGAATTATATGATAAACACAAGCCCCTTTTTCATAAAGGTGGCGGTCATAGAGTTCAATCGCTTCTCGGTAAATATGGGTAACAATGGGACGGCGATAGCGGGAGGTGTCTTCGTGTATGTAGCTGCGGGCTTCATTAAGTAGGTAATACGCCGCATCATCTTGACCATACTCTTGTTCAGTCCACAATACTTCCGTATAAGACGCCATTCCTTCCTTAATCCAAGCATGGGACCAATGCTTGATCACCACCAAGTCACCAAACCATTGATGTGCTAATTCGTGGGCGACTAAGCTTTCGGTACGCATACTATCAAGCGCCGCCCGTTCATCGAGTAAGCAGCGATCGGTAAGTAGGGTGGTGGAGGTGTTTTCCATCCCACCAAAGATAAAGTCATCAACACAGACTTGGGCGTATTTGGGATAGGGATAGGGATAGCCAAAGACATGACTAAAGAATTCCATCATTTTTGGCGTTTTTCCCATACTGCGCCGCGCATCCTCTTCCCGCCCTTTTTCTACATAATAGGTAACAGGTTTTCCTTGCCATTCATCGCGAATTTCGGCAAAGTCACCTACCGCCAGGGTCATTAAATAGGTAGGATGAACGTGGTTTTGTAACCAATGATAAGTTGTGCGATCGCCCTCTTCTTGAGTTCCGATCAGTTCCCCGTTAGATATCGCGATCAAAGGTTTAGGAACCGTGACGCGCAGTTCCGAACTCGCCAATTGACCCGGATAATCGAAACAGGGGAACCAGAAGCGGGAGTCTTCATCTTCTCCCTGTGTCCAAACCTGGGTGGGTTTGTTGGGGTAATCTGGGGTAGGAGTAACGAAATAGATACCCCGTTGCGGATGTTCAACATGGTACGCGATCGCTATTTTTACCTCTTTCCCCGCCTCAATCGGGTGGCGAAGTTGGATCTGTAGTTGTTCCCCGTCACAGTCAAATGGTTGGGATTCACCGTTAATCTGCACCGATTCAATCGTCAGGTTCACTGCATCCAGGACAAACTGACGGATATCATCACGCACTGGCGTTAGGGTAATAGTGCAAGTCCCCTCTAAGCGCTGTTTGGGGATATCCAAGACCAAATCCAGGAAAATATGATTAACTTGTCCCGGGCGATCGGGGTTGTAGTGGGGTCTAGCACCGGGTAATTCAAAGGACTTGTGACCGTTTTGATCCGAATCAAAATAAGACTGTGCCATGAATGTGTCAAACGTTAACAGAACAACTACAAGTATCTCTTCCTTCCAGGTTAGCTTGTCTCCCCGACTCCCAGTCAATGGGAATCCAGGGTTTTAACGGGAAACTCTCTTAATTTTAAGCAATCACGGCTCAAAAAAAATATTCTATGTAGGGTGGGTTAGGCGGTGTTTCCATCAGGACAATAACTATTTAATGAATTACTCGCTTCACCGCTTCACCAATAATTTCCATCGCTCTTGAAACCGCAAAAACCTTCTCCAAATTTTGTGAGAAAGCTTCAAACTCAATACCTGCGGTAAACTGTTCAATAGCAGCAACAGCATCTAAAATATCCTGTAAATAGTCCTCCACTTGCCGTTTGGTCACAGGTAAACAACCTCCGCCAAAACCCGCTCTCCAATTCGAGGCTTCAAGCCACCCTTATGCACCAGATCAACCTTAACTCCTAGGTTGTCAGTAAGATAATTCTCTAAATTGATGAACTTTAACAAACTAGGTGTCTGGGAAAACTCCACCAGCACATCAACATCGCTGGTTTCAGTCTGTTCTTTTCTCACGTAGGAACCAAAAATACCGATTTCCCTAACCTGATAACGTTCCTGTAACAATGACTTATTTTGCCCAAGCCATTGCTTAATTTCCTCTAGAGTTTTCATCACCCCAATCTTACCTTGAGTCAGTACGGTGTTAATCTAGCTTACACCAATCTAGATGAGAACTTGAATAGTGGGTGTTCTGGGCGAAAATATAGCAATAGACACATCGATTAGGACGTTCGGCATCATTGTAGAGACGTTGCATGCAACGTCTCTACATAAATGATGGGTTAATACGTTC
>NZ_JBKHHI010000540.1:0-3778 GCF_046539235.1 Coleofasciculus sp. | reverse complement strand
AAACTTTGACTGCCGAGGTTCTTCCCAAATCATATCTCGTTGATAGTCTGGTATATACAACTCATTGATATCTTCGTCCAGCCCATCTCTGTATTTCTTAACCAGCACTTCTACAGGATATTCTTTTGTGTCATAGTCAACGACTTTCTGCTTTTCGCGAATTTCAGCTTCGGCTGCTTCTCGTTGTTGATCTGTAATTTCGGATTCCGGTGATAGTTTTGTGGCTTTTGGCATTTTGAACTCCAGTTCTGGCGAACATGGGGTAGGAGGCAGGGAAGAGAAAATAGGGAGTGATCACAAAAGTGTTCAATCTACGTCATTCAGTATATCCTTGAATCGTTTCCGGCTCAAATCGCTTCAGTAGCGGGGTAGCTTGGCGAATTAAGTCCTCCGAACCTTTGACGACAATTATATATTTCCCTTGATTGAGGCGATTGCGATAGGGGAGTGCGTCACCACTACCCAAGGCAATGCCAACTCCACCACCAACAAAAAAGCTACCCATAGCTGCCGCGATCGCACCGAAGATACCGCCAATGATATGATTCCCTATGGGACTTATCGGTAGAATTTCGATCGCCGTGAGTAAGTTAAAGGCATATCCCGCCGCAAAGCCAAAGGGGAGCAACCAGTAGGCAAGTTGCTTAACTTGCTTAATCGCCTGGAGATTCGGATCAATCAAGCCAAACTCATCAGCACTTTGATAGCCTTTACCGAGAATCGTGACTTGATTCATCGGTAAGCCTCTTTTTTCCAGCACCGTGTAAGCTTCTTCGGCTTCAATGCGATTTTTCAGGACAGCAATCAGGTAGTTCATAGTATTAGGTAGAGGTATATCGTTACAGAGGCTTCGGAATTAAATTTAAGTTTTAGTCTTTATTCTTGCATAACCTCAATCCTAACACCCAAGAGCGTTGTGGAAACGCTGGCAGACGGATTAATGCGACTCCCAGGAAAAATTATCCCAGCCTGGAGTTTAGTTCATCTTAATTTCATTTTCGTGTGAAACAATTTCCCAAGTAGAGGAACAAAACCCAGTGACAAACGTAAATTTTTGTTACATCCCTCTTGTCTCTCCAGTTAAGTAGAGACTTTAGCATAGTCAACAGACGTTGAGGGATTGGCATTACGCTCTGGAAGTGACAATGACTCTTCCTGTTAGGCTGAATTGTCTCAGTAGTTTAGATGTTGACATATTGATCGCCCTCCAGCTTCGGTAGAATGGGCATAAGCTGTTTGGCATTTAAACGATACCAGCGTGCGATCGCACACAATCCAACAATGCCCAAAGTGCTTGTTTACCCGGTGCAATTTCACCGTCAAGTCAAACTGTCAACTGTGCGTTTATTCGTCTATTTCAAAGACGATACCTTCATAGAGCAATTCAATAGGAAATTCAAATTCAATGCTTGATAAAGTAATGGTATCTCCAGCCTGGTAAGGATAGTAAAGCCACATCCTTCCCTCTCCGCGACAGTAACGTTCGACAGAGATTGTTTCCGAGTCAATCAAGATATACTCTTGCAAACTGGGAATTGTTAGATAGTAAGTGAATTTTTCCCCTCTATCCTTAGCACTTGTACCAGGAGAGAGAACTTCTACAATGAGTTTAGGCTTTTGAATAAACTTGCGAGCGTTAAGGTCTTGAGGGTCGCAACTGACGATAACATCAGGATAGTAGTAAATGCTCTTAGGACTTACTTGCACCTTCACGTCTGAGACATTCACCCGACAACCTCTGGAACGCAGATGAGGATACAAGGCTCTATAGAGATTGAGAGCAATATCGTTATGAGGAATCGTACCGCCTGTCATGGCAAAGACTTCACCATTGACATATTCATAGCGAATGTCTTGCTGAGATTCCCATACGAGATAGTCATCAAAGCTCATTTTTGGCGATTGTTGGGGAGTGGCGATCATAACCAAGATTGTTTAAGCTTGCTTTGATTGTAGCAGTAGGGGATTGATCGCGCATATAGGCAAAGTCAACCGTGAGTTAGAGTTGTAGTCTAAGAATTGAAGCTTACCCTAAACAGTTAACAGGTTAAGTTATGAAAGTGTTGCTAGTTGAAGATGAGCCAGACTTGGGGGCTGCCATTAAGCGAGCATTAAGTCTAGAAAAGTATGTGGTTGATTGGGTTGTTGACGGTACTGACGCTTGGGGCTATTTAGAAAACCAGGAAATGCAGTATACGCTGGCTATTTTCGACTGGTTACTACCAGAACTATCGGGATTAGAGCTACTGCGTCGGCTACGTGCGAACAAAAGTTCCTTACCCGTTTTAATGCTAACCGCAAAAGACCGCTTGGAAGACCGGGTGGCGGGATTGGATGCGGGAGCCGATGACTATTTAGTCAAGCCGTTTAGAATGGCAGAGTTGCTAGCCAGAGTTAGGGCACTGCAGCGGCGATCGCCTCAACTCCAACCCCAACAACTTCAGGTGGGAAGCCTGACTCTCGACTGCGGAACCCGAACGGTTTATCGTGTCGCGGCGAAGGGAGAAAAACAGGAGGTGCCGCTGACTAATAAGGAATACCAGCTTCTAGAGTATTTCATGAGGCATCCCAATCAAGTGGTAACTAGCGACCAAATTCGCAATCAGCTCTGGGAGGTGAGTGCAGAACCCCTGAGTAATGTCGTGGCAGCACAAATACGCTTGCTGCGCCGCAAACTTGAATCAATCGGCTGCGCGATTCCGATTGAAACAGTACATGGTATAGGATACCGTCTTAACCTAGGCAACGATGCGTCAAAATAAGCTATTTAGCCAGACTCGTGGGAAATTGGCACTCTCCTATGCTTTCGTCATGGGTGTCATTTTAAGCCTGTTGGGGTTTGGCGTTTATGAAGCGATCGCTCATGCTCATTTAATTACCTTAGAGCGGGAGTTAAAATCCGTAGCCGGGACACTCCATGACAGCCTAGAATCAAAACTCAAGCAGCCTGGACAAGTGGAGCCAAGGGATTCGGGTCAGTTTATGGCATCGCTGGAGATGGAACCTGGCACGTCTTTTGCTAAGGCTGACGAGAGTACCTATCGCTTTGAGCAGATTTTACTCGCCCAACCGGACATCGACAAAGTGTCCTCCCAAACGGGGTTTGAACTGACCCGTAATAGTACCTATTTCAGTGGCTACAGTATGGGCAGTGTTAACTCCGCCTCCCTAATTGTCACCCTCAAGGACGATCGCAACCGTGACATCTGGGAAATTATGGATAGCGTCGAAGCCGAAGCCCGCCTTACTATTCCCGGTTTGCGCCGCATCGCTTTAAAGGAAATGGGTGTAGACGTAATGGCAACGTCTGCGGCTCCGGTTCAGCTTGCGGTGTATGGGGAGGATTTAGACATACTTCATAGTTTAGCCAAAGATGTCCTCCGCATTGCTGAAGATACGCCGGGTTTAGTCATGCCCCAAACCAGTTCAGCCCTAACTCAGCCAGAATATCAGATTCAAGTCGATCGCCGCCGCGCCGAAGAACTGGGAATGAATGTGCGGATGGTGGCAGAACAAGCCCGCTACGCCCTCACAGGTGGCTTTACCCGCCGCTATTACAACCGCCCCAACCTGCGACAAAATTCGATTCTGGTGCGCTACGAGGAGGAAGAACGCGGCACCCTGAACAATCTGGCAGACACATACATTACCACACCGATGGGACAACAGGTTCCCCTGAAAACCGTCGCTACCTTAGAACGGCATAATGGTCCCACCTTGATTGAGCATATTAATGGTAAACGGGTGGTGTATGTCAACGGCTACTACCGGAAAAGGG
>NZ_JBKHHI010000539.1:0-3797 GCF_046539235.1 Coleofasciculus sp. | reverse complement strand
TTGCTCGCTACCCAAAAGCATCTTGCTCGCTACCCAAAAGCATCTTGCTCGCTACTAATACCCAATTTATAGCGCTTCGCGCTGGTCTAGTTACACTTTGTTTGTACGAACATCTCATCTGGACTCAGTTTCAGGTACGGGAGTTGTAAATACACGCCTAGCGATTTGCTATAAATGCATTACAGCTTATGAGTATCCATGATAGCGCGATCGCACTTTAAACTGAAGCCTTTTAGTTCAAATGTACTATCTAGATTGAGCGTCAAGCCCCCTCAGTAGTGGATAAAGATAAATTGTAGAAGGGAATTGCAAAAAGCCCCATTAGCAAGCTAATAAGGTTAGCGATAATTAATCCAATTGTTTATAAGTGGAAATTGTACAATAATTAGTGTAGTGTTATACAGTTTTCAAATAAAAAGGGTTAATACTTGTATAGTTTTGTAAGAGTACGTTTAATAGTTAAGAGACTTGGCGACACATACAACGATTGAAACAAATTTAGGAGTATAATTTCTAACCAGCTAATCGCTTAACCCGACTAAGGGAGAAAGGTGGAAAATATGGCACAAAAAACTCATCCGTTGCTGGTACAGGCATCGGAAAGTGAGGAAGCTGGAGAGGTAGAGTCCAGGGGAATACGGGAGATGTTGGGCAGATTGAGCCGTAAGAGTCGTTCCAAATGGGCAGGATACATCAGAGTAAGCAGTGTAGCGCTCACCAGTTGTGTTTGGCTGGCTTGGGGTAGCTGCGCTATTGCCCAGATTATCCCCGATGAAACCTGGGGAGCCGAACAATCGGTTGTCCAGGAAAGTGTCATCGACGGCGCGATGATTGATCTGATTACCCAGGGAGCGACTCGTGGTGCTAACAAATTCCACAGTTTTGAACAATTTGATATTGGGGAAGGACAAAGTGTCTATTTTGATTCTCCCCAAGGAATTGAAAATATTTTTAGTCGGGTAAGGGGAAATGATGCCTCGGATATTCTGGGGACGCTGGGTGTCAATGGTGGAGCGAATCTGTTCTTGATTAATCCCAATGGGATTATTTTTGGCGACAATGCCAGTTTGGATGTTCAGGGTTCGTTTGTAGCAACGACAGCTAATGGAATTCAGTTTGGGGAGCAGGGGTTTTTTAGTACCACACAGTCAGAGGTTCCTTCGCCATTACTGACAGTGAATCCGTCGGCGTTTTTGTTTAATCAAATCACGCCAGGGAGAATAGAATCTCGCTCAGTTGCATTTGCCGGATATGACTCGTTTGACTTTCCCTTGTTTGGTTTGGAAGTCCCTGATGGTCAGAGTTTGCTGCTGGTGGGTGGATATATTCTCATTGATGGACAAATGTTTGGAGGAGGATTGGCTGCTTTAGAAGGTCGAGTGGAATTAGCCGCCGTTGCGGGTTCGGGAACGGTAGGACTGACTGTTGATGGCAATAGCCTCTCATTGAATGTTCCCCCAGAAATGCCGCGAGCAGATATATCATTGACCAATGGCGCTTTTGTCACCACTGCTGATGAAGCTGGAGGTGATATTCAACTGTGGGGGAAGCAAATCACCCTGACAGAGGGTTCTCAGATTGGTTCTGGTGCGTTCGGTGAAGGTAAGGGCGGGAACTTGATAGTCAACGCCTCGGAATTAGTCCACGCCAGTGGCTTGAACGGTGGCTTTTTTGCTCCCACTTCAGCAGATGGGGGAGATGTGAAGATTACAACACCTGTGCTACAGCTAAGAGAGGGGGCACAGATTGTCACAAGTACTTTCGGTGCGGGCAATGCTGGTAATGTGGTGGTGAATGCCTCGGAATTGGTGCAAGTTAGCGATTTGGGTAGTGGATTTTTTACGACCAGCCAACTACCAGAAAGCGGAGACGGAGGAGATGTAACGATTACAACACCTGTGCTACAGCTAAGAGATGGAGCACAGATTGCCACAAGTACCTTCGGTGCGGGCAATGCTGGTAATGTGGTAGTGAAGGCATCAGAATTGGTGCAAGTCAGTGGTACGGTGAAATTCGATAATGACGATTTTTTCAGTGGTCTGAGAACAGATACTTTCGGCGATGGGAATGCAGGAGATCTAACCATTAACACGCCTGAACTCCTCATCGAAAATGGCGCTGTGATTGCTAGTGGAACTTTCCCCGATAGCACAGGAAATGGCGGCACTTTGACTGTCAATGCCTCGGCTTTAGTGCAATTGAGTAATGAACCGGGTCAGCTTCCCACTCTCTTAACGACTCAAACTGAAGGACAGGGAGATGGGGGAAATCTGACAATTAACACGCCCAAGTTAGTTGTAACAGATGGAAGCCAAGTTTCGGCAGAAACGTTTGATAACGGGATTGGTGGTTTAATTACGGTTAATGCCAATACTGTGGAGGTGACGAATGGTGGACAACTCCGCACGACTACAGAGGGTAGCAATAATGCTGGGAATATCTCATTACAGGTGGAAGAGAGCGTAACGATTACTGGAGATGGTAGTGGATTCTTTGCTAATACTACAGAATACTCCAGTGGCAATGGCGGCAGTATCTTTATTGACCCTCCAATCGTAGTTGTCCAGGATGGAGCAGAAATTGCAACTGAGAGTAAGGGGACTGGAGAGGCGGGAGATATTGAAATTCAAGCTGATTTCCTCAGCCTAGATACTAATGCTCGCCTTTCTGCTGAAACGGCTATAAACAATGGCGGCGATATTACGCTTCTTATTGATGACCTTTTACTTTTGCGCCGTGGGAGTCGCATCTCAGCAACGGCTGGCACGGCTGGGCAAGCAGAGCTACCTGGAGATGGTGGCAATATTACCATTGAATCTGATTTTATTGTTGCTGTTCCGAATGAAAACAGCGATATTACTGCCGATTCTTTTTCCGGAGAAGGGGGAAGCATCCGGCTCAAGACTCAAGGTTTGTTTAATCTGGTTATCCGCAGCCGCGAAGAGCTAGAAACTTTACTGGAACCAGATGATCCCTTAGAACTCAAAGCCGCTGAATTGCAATCCAATGACATCACTGCCATTTCGCAAACGTCTCCTGAATTGAGTCGTGATCCTACCCTTATTTTGTTAGGGCTAGACCCGTCTCAAGGACTGGTAGAGTTGCCAGCAGAACTTGTAGATGTGACGCGGCTGGTTGAACAAAGTCTTTGTGCGGCTGCACAGGGAAGTGAATTTATTGTAACTGGACGCGGCGGTTTGCCTAAGCCTCCGAATCAGGTGCTTGATGCTGATGCGACTTGGGAAGATTGGCGGATAACGACGGTAAGAGAATCAACGGAGGTGCAGCAATCTAACCGGAATAGTCGCCAAGAAGTTATAGGGAATAAGCCAAATAAATTTGTTGAAGCTCAAGGTTGGTTTAAAGATGCCAATGGTACGATTATTCTTACCGCAGAACCAACGGTTGTGACACCCCACGAAACGGGTGCGCCATCGTTCACCTGTCAATAGTTAAATGGTTTGTGAAACCTTACCGAAATCGAATGTGGTTGACTTAAGTGAGGTTCGTAGTTGCGATGCGAGCGTTATAAATGGTGCGTTACGCTCCGCTCTCCTCACCCTACAATTGCCTGAGGTGTTTGTAGTAAGCGCTTTAGCGCTTACTACAAACATAAATCTAAAAGGTTTAATGATATGAAATGCCTCGTATCCTTATCTGGAAATAAAATATCAAAGGTCTGTGTTCCTCGGCAGTTTAATGGGTTGGCAAAATGGGTAAATTTACGCTTTTCTCAAATCGTGCGATCGCTTAGGCTTGTAGTTAGCGCTTCAGCGCTTATGGCACTAAAGTGCCTA
>NZ_JBKHHI010000538.1:0-3803 GCF_046539235.1 Coleofasciculus sp. | reverse complement strand
ACCGTTCATCTATCTATCTGGGGGTAGAAATTTCTGGTTGTATCCGCAATATAGCAAAGCCTTAAGGAGATTTTAATCAACTTTACATACTCTTTAAATCTCCGCAGATTTGCTACCTCGACTTTTGCCCTTCTCCACTGCCCTAATCTGGGTTTTCCGCATTTAAAGGCAGCTTATCGGTATTTGGGCATAAGTATAAATACTCAAAATGACAGCGTTTGCATGTCTCGATATCGTGCTTAGATCGGGCAACCCTAACAAATCTTTACAAAATTAATCAAAATTTATTCAGTTAAGTGGTTGCAAAAGGAAACGGATTGTCATAATATCTAACATGGTGTAACAATGTCATACATCAGTATGACGAAAACAAAGTTTCAGCATCTGAGAACAGTCAACGTCCCGCACTAACCCTACGGGCAGAGTCGGGATTTTCGGGAAAGCGTAATGAAGTGCCTTTGTCAAGAGGTAAATAGTGCTGTCGCCATAAAGGTTAGGATCGATGTAACCGCTAAAACGACTACATGGCACTCGTGAACCTTCTGCCTTTTGCTATATCTTGGATTAATTGCCCAAAAAATTTTTAGCCGATTATGCAACAAATCGTTACCAAAAAACAAGTAAATTTACATGATAAAGATATAACCTTAATGCTTTTAAGCAGGGTTAGTGTAAAACTGGTCATCTGACTCTTGTACCAGCCTATCTGATACGTTTTTTGGGTAGGGCGTTGCCGAGCAATTCCCAGTTTTTGAAAGCGTTTTTTAATCTCTCATCAGAGATTAATTACAGCTATAGAGGATGTAATTTTATATTAAATTCACATAAACCTGTGGACAACAATGTTAACGATTAAAGGCGGTATAGCTTATCAGGCAAGGAATACAGAAAATCGATATATCAGTTTAGTCTTGATTAAATTGTTTTTTTTTAGTAAAGATCCCCAGAAGGACTAGATAGAAACGCCAAACTAATGCCATTATTAATTAAGAGGAGATTATTGAATGGTCGCGAAATTAGAAAAAATTAAGGGTGCATTAACAGTGCGTAACAAAGCGCAAAGTTTATTAACATTATGATTTCGCGATCGCTAGCGGAGTTTTACCTTTTGTCAACTTAATCATGTTTTGGAGTTATAACCTATGTCTAAGCTAATGAACCGTACCTCAACTGCCACTGTAGACGCTAAAATTGCCACATCTGCGAACTCCAGTTGGTGTGGTCGTGGTGGCAAAATTCCCGATGGAGTGGCTAGTTTTCAAGATGAGATTGTGGTGACGGAAAATATCGCGATTAGTAACGTCACCGTCACACTGAAGAATTTAGAACATACTTGGGTGGGCGACTTGATTGCTCAGTTGCGTCATGTAGAAAGTGGGGTTGTGGTTGACTTGTTCCGGCGTCCCGGACAACCGCAATTTTCGTCCAGTGGCTATAGCAACGACCTGAATGGGGATTACAGCTTTAACGATAACTTTTCCCATAGCTTTGACGCAGTAGCTGGGTCTCATGCGGTAATTCCCAGTGGTAACTATTGTGCAACTCAGCCTTTGTCTTTGTTTAAAGGACACTCATCTGCGGGTACTTGGCAATTGATTATTAATGATTGCTCTGCGGGTGACTCAGGTTCTCTGGAGTCTTGGACTCTGAACTTGGAATAGAGATAAAGAGTTCCGCCAAGTAGTCCCAGATGCTTTCGGCAATGGGATAGAGGGTGTAGTAGTTCACCCAGTTAAGATTACTCTTACAAACTAATTTCCGTATTTTTCCGTGAAATTAGGAACTATATAAACCTGCAGTCTCAGGGAGAAAAGCAGAAATTGTCCATCAGTGGAATCTTTTGGGAAGTGTTTGTCCTTTAATCTGAAAAAAGTTGTCCTCAACTGTTTTAGAGCAAGGCATCAAATGCTTTCCGGGTTGAGTTTCTAGCGATAAGCTCCATCAACTCAGATTGAACGATAAACTATTTGAGTGAACCTCTAGGAAACAGCGGAAAATTCTGCCCAGCATTAGTTTCTCCAAAGCATGAGTGCGTTGAGTTAGCACTTGAGGATACAGGTTGGTGAGATTATCCCCCACTCAATTAAAAATTATAGTGGGGGGCTTCTAATCTAGGATCAAAATAAACGGGTGGCGAAGTTTTGCGATCGCGTCGGCGAGATTGCTCTAGCTTTGAGAATGGCGGCGGCTAAACAGGTATAAGACAAAATCCCCACCACCGCTAACAATAAACTACTGACAAACCCACTAGCATTCCACAAGGCGTGGAGAGTCGCCGCACACATATAACCCGTTGCCAGAATTTGCCAAGCTTTTCGCGGTTTGAGAACACTTAAGCCGATAAAATAACCAAAATAGCCACTATAGGCAATATGTCCAGCAACTGAACCCAGTAGACGGGGGATGAGTAATTGCAATCCCATCAGTTGAGCCGATCCTTGACCCGCTTGAAAGGTTACGTTATCGATAATATCAGGAACATACTGTCCTAAAGTTTCCAACAGGGTAAAACCCACCCCTGATGCCGTACCTAAGAGAATCCCATCCAGAGGTTCCCAGACGCCAATCTGTTCTCGCCAAGGGGAACGTAGCAGTCTACCCAAGAAATACGCCCCAATAATCGGCAGGGCTTTAAGTAATTCCTCCATCAAACCCGCCCCGAAAAACATACGGATCAGCAGAGCGGTAAAACTGATCAGTTCCCCTTCTTGGGGTAAACTTCCCGGTAAGATGTCGCGAAAAATGATAATCGATAGAGGTAACAACGGACTCGTTAAAATTAAACCCGTCGCGATCGCACACCCGAATAACACCCACCAGGGTTTGGATTTACCACACAGTTGATAGACAAAGTAAGAGGCGGCACCGGTTAAATAGGTTGCCAATAGTAAATTAAACACCATTGGCTTACCGACAGCCATAAACATCAACACAACAAAAACCACCGTGAGAATAGCGGGTCTCAGAAACGCCTTCTGAGTTAAATCGGCTCCCGTTGAAGCGAGGGGAAACAGTTGGCTAAAGGTAACCGTATCGGGAGTTTTATGTCCGATTACACTGACAGATGTCAGCGATGAAGCCGAAGAAACGGGTGAGACTGGGGATGGAGATGGACTGAACTGGCACTCAAAAATAAACTGAGGACCATCTTGACCTAGTTCAATGCGATCGCCGGCGTGCAATTGACAGCATCCCCGTAACGGATACCCATTAACATACGTCCCATTAATACTATTAAGATCACAAATTTCCCAGCCCTGATTCCAGGGTGAACAGGGACGAATCTTAGCATGACGCCGCGATACAATTAAATACTGATTCGGGTTTAAGGCTATTTCGCAGCTTGGATCACGCCCAATCACCATCTCCTGATCCTCAGACAAGGGATAGGGAGATAGATGTCTAGCTGTACCTCTGCCAGCAAGAGGTCGCAAAAATCCACGGCAATGTTGACCAGTCATCAGTAATGTCCGTGAGCTTGGAAACCCCAGGGAGACATAATTCTACTGATTTGCCCTCGCATCACGAACAGCCGCGTAGAACAAAAAGCCACTCAAGGGAATACTACCCGCCAGGATAATTTCCGTGACGGATGCACCTAACTGGGGTGTTCCGGAGGAGAGTTCAAAAATTGAGCCAACAGCCGCAATTGCGGTAATACAGGAACCCATCAAAAATAAACCACTTTTTGGTGTCATCGTTTTTCCTCGCGAGACTCCATCTTCAGCGAAGCAAGATGGAGAGGGATAGAGGTCAAACCTTACCGTTCACTTCGACTTCGCGGCAATTGAGCGTTCGACTGA
>NZ_JBKHHI010000537.1:0-3804 GCF_046539235.1 Coleofasciculus sp. | reverse complement strand
GTATTTCTTTAAAAAAGGTTTACATAAATTCATATATTTGCGTTTATACTAAACATTAAGACTGTCACATTAACGCAAGCATAGACCTTCAGGGCCAAATTTTTCCATCCATTCACCAAAGCAGGGAGAGGATTGCCCAACTCAAACGTACCATGGCACGTCTCTACATAACTTTTTCCTGGGAACCATCTGCCATCTGCCATCTGCCATCTGCTATCTGCCTTGTCTATACCCAAAACGGGAGAATTAACCCGAATTTAGTCCAAAAGGGGATCTACCAGCCAACGATAGGTTCGACGGATGCCAATCATCCGATTTGTTGACTATCCTCACCCCAAACTAGGAGTATTTCATGCTGGTAACCACCCCATTAGACAAAAGTATCACAGTTAAACGCCTACTTAAACTGTGGGCAGCCCGTTATGTCCCTGACTTATCCACGCTTTCCTTAACCACGAACAAATGTACAACCATTGAGTTAATGGAAGCCGCCTCTCGTCAAGGGCGAGAGAAAACGGCGACTAAACTCTCTCGACTGATAGAAATTCACTGCAAGTGTGCGGGTATTCGGACAAGTATTCTCTTCTCCTACATTCCCAACGTTGTCAACTTAACCGAATCCCAAGGTATCGCCACATCCTCAGCGCAGGTTTATGAGAAGGTTTTATCCGTCTATCGAAACCAGTCACCAAGTCCATCTCTAATCGAGGCTTTATCTGAAGCAGACACGGTGGATATTTCGACCGATTTATATAAAGTCTCGGTCATGCCCAAATTAGAGCTACCCGAAGTTTCCTCCCTGGTGACAATTCTGACCCCAGAATTAATGCAATTTCAGTCCCAGCATTTATCTGCCAATAATCAGAATACGCTGGGATTTATGAGTACCCAGTTTCATCTCAGTTCCAAGGTGTTGTTGAATCGGTTAAGCCTACCGGAACAGTTATTGCTCTCTCCTTACTTTAAGTTTATTGAAGAGCAAGTATGTATTCCCTGGCAACGGGTATGCACGGCGGCGGCTCAACATTCTCTTAATTCTCCTGTATTAGCCTTAGTTGAGCAACTCATACCCAAGAGTCAGGAAATTGCCACCAGGGTTTATCGCCACGCCTTGGAACGATACCCCACTTATCGCAGCCGTCGCGGGAAACTGGATCATCCAGAAGTAAAAGCCTCAAGTATCCGCGATGTCGAGATGTTTCAAGCCTACCTGTGGGTTTGTGTTTTGGAACAGAGTATGGCAGCAATGGAGAAAGAACTCTATCCGTTATGTGAGATGGTTTATCCCAGTGTGAATGTGAGTTGGGAATTAGTGGAGAGCATGGTTGGACTTTTAGTAGACAAGATTCTCATCCGCCTAGACTCTGAGCAACAATCAATCGTTCAGCCTTATACTACAGCTATGCAAAAATTATTCGCTTGTCGTTAAAGGAAACGGGGAACAGGGAACGGGGAATAGCCTATTTCAATGTACATTAGTTAAACCGGCAAGGTAGAGATATAGGCTATGTCTCTACCTTCCTATCTGGCTTATCTCCTACAATAGAGACATTAGAGTTGGTGCAAGTCTCTATGGAAACCATTATTGGCACAGTGTTCGGAATCATTCTGCTGGCGGGACTCAGCGGTTTTAAGATTGATCGCGAATATGAACGCGGCGTGATCTTTCGCTTGGGACGGTTCAGCAATGTCAGAGGACCGGGGATGTATTGGATTCTACCTCTGATTGACCAAAAAGCCCAAGTAGATATCCGCACCAAAACTGTGGATATCGCCCCCCAAGAAGCGGTAACGGCTGACAGCGTGACGATTAAAGTCAATGCTGTCTTATATTATCGCATCATTGATCCATCTCGGGCAATTAATAAAGTCGAAAATTACGAAATAGCCGTTTATCAAGCGGCGATGACGACATTACGGAATGTCGTGGGACAAAATATCTTAGATGATGTCTTGCAAAACCGCGATAAAATCAACCTGCGTGTGCAAGAAATTGTAGACGAAATCACCGAATCTTGGGGGGTAGTGATTGAACGGGTAGAAATTAAAGATGTAGAAATTCCCAGCAATATGCAACGGGCAATGGCAAAAGAAGCCGAAGCTGTGCGGGAAAAACGGGCGCGTTTGATTAAGGCTTCCGCTGAACAAGAAGCCTCGATTAAGTTAGCTGAAGCCTCGCAGAAGATTGTGGAAAATCCAGCCGCTTTGGAATTACGGCGTTTACAAATGCTGACGGAAATTGGCGCGGAAAATAACACCACAACCTTGATTATGATGCCATCAGATTTTATTACCTTAGCCAAGCAATGGACGGAGGTGTTAAATCAGGGCAATAAGGTTGAGAGTAATGGGGTTGTTCAGGTTAAATCAACGGATGAGCCGATTCCCTTAGATTTGTCTTCCATTCCAGAGGATAACCCGTAACGGCTCTCTTAGATCGGTGGGGATATTTGACAGATGTCGGGGCGGGTTTTACGATTATCGCATGTAAGAAACCCAGATATTGATAAACCCGCCCTTGCCAAAGGTGTCATCTATAAGACCTAATTGTATCAGACCTAGAATTGCGCGATCGCATCCCATTGAGAAGCGTTGATTGTCATCTATCATAAGGTGTGTTCAATTCATTAAATAACGACCCCACTTTTTTTTGTTATCACTACCGCCACCTAAGATAACTCCTAACTTAGGTGAAGGGCGCTTATTTAGCCACTTTACCAATGCCGAGGGAGTTACAGGAATTACAGGGATTGTCGGTGATAGTCTTGATACAGGACAACAAGTCATCGTCAGCGAACTTCGATTGAAACAAGGAGAGAATAATTATCTAGCATGGGAATCCGGTAGTATATTCGTTACCGAATTAGAGATTGTTATCTCGAAGTATCTTTTGCATTCCTGGCAACACTATACTCAGAGGCACATTTTTCGTAACGAGGATTCGATAATGACCCATTCAAATCTTAATTCAGTTCTGGAAGATTTGGGGACGACTCAGATTGAAAAACAAGTAGAGACGCGCCATGGCGCGTCTCTACAATGGTGCCGAACGTCCTAATCGATGTGTCTATTGCTATACAATTGTCATTCCCCCTAAACTGATGACAAAAACTCTAACAATTACTGAAGTCGTTACTTCGCTCAACGAAGCTGAATCGCGGTTCAATATTCGCCGAAATGATAATCTTGAGTTCTTTTCAGAATGGCAAGATAATCTTCCTGAACTCACCCAATCTGAACAGGACACCCTCAACCGGATTAAAACGAGCTATCTCTACAACAGTGCTGATGATTCAATGACCGAAGCGACCGTTAATTTACTCATCGTTTCCCCACTATTGTACCTAGCAGGCTTTTGTGACCCGCCCTATAAACTTAAAGGAGAAAAATCAGTCGAGTTTACGGTTGAAGAACGAGAGGAAACCTATCGCGGACGCATCGACCCTCTCGTGTTAAAAAATAAATTTTGGCTAACCTTAATTGAATCCAAACAAACTAAATTTTCCTTTTCAGTCGCCATTCCCCAAGCCCTCGCCTACATGATGGCTAATCCTCAGCCCACACAACCGTCTTTTGGCTTAGTCACTAATGGGGATCACTTCCTTTTCCTTAAATTAATTCAAGAACCTGTCGGTTATTATGATTTGTCCACGGATTTTTCCATCTTTGCCCGTCCGCATAATGAACTATACAACGTTCTGCAAATTATGAAACAAATTGGCACGTTAATTACATGAACAAACCCAGGTTTGTAGTAAGGGCTTTAGCCCTATCATCGTATTTTATCCAGGAATCAACCTGACA
>NZ_JBKHHI010000536.1:0-3805 GCF_046539235.1 Coleofasciculus sp. | reverse complement strand
ATCAACAATCAACCATGAACAATCAACAATCAACCATGAACAATCAACAATCAACAATCAACAATGCTCTAAGAATCTGGAATAATCGCAGCACCATCAGATAAATTAAGGATACCGGAGACAACGATTCTATCGCCCGGTTCTATGCCCTCAATAACTTGGTATCGATTCCCTTGAATATCACCCAATGTCACAGGGCGTTGCTTGGCGATGAGTTCAGGGGCGCCCGGTTTGGCTTCCTCTGGCGGTTGGGCGACAAAGACAAAAGGTTTCCCCGCCAGACGCGATACAGCATTGACGGGAATTAACACACCCGGACGTTTTTCCCAGATGACTCGTGCATCCACTTTCTGTTGATCGTACAGGCTACCATTTGGATTGAAAAATGTGGCTTTTGTCAAGAGGGTTTGGGAATTTCTGTTCACTTGCGGTGAAATAAAGCTAATCCGCCCTGTCGCAATGGGTGGTTCAGTGTCCGGGATACCTTGGTTTCGCAGTTCAACGGGGAGTCCGACACGCACCTGTCCGCTTTGCTGTTCGTCAATGGGAATTTCTACTTCTAAAGTTTGGTTTTGAGTAATGGTGGTGAGGGTATCACCCACATTTACATAGTCTCCCACTTTGACGGGAATATCTCCAACCACTCCATCAATGGGAGCGACAACGCGATTAAATTGCAACTCTTCTTGCTTAACCTCCACATCCGCCCTGGTGCTAGACAGGTTCGCGGCGACTCTGTCTTCCGTGGCTTGGGCGGCTTGGACTCGTTGTTGTGCCACATTCAGGGCTTCCCTAGAGGCGGCTAAGGCTTGGGCGGCTGCATCACGGGCGGCGATCGCTTGATTGCGATCGCGCGTTTTATCATCTAATTCTTGTCTAGGTTGAACCCCTTGAGACACCAACTGTTCTGCCCGTTGATAGTTGACTTGCGCCAGTTCGAGTTCTGCTTCTCGACTTTGCACTTCAGCCGCTTGGCGTCCCACTTCCGCTTTAAGACGGGCAATATCGGCTTGGGCGGCTCTCACTTCCGCTTGAGCATTATTCAGGGTAGCGGTTTGGGCATTAACATTCGCGATCGCACTTCTGAGTTCGGCTTCACTCCGTTCTGGCTTCAGTTGTAGAATTATATCTCCAGCTTGCACGCGATCTCCCGATGAGGCAGCAACTTTGGTAATTCTACCAGCGACTTCTGGTCGCAATTCGACCTTTTGTTTTGCCTGTAAGATACCCACAAACTGAGAACTTTCTTCCAGCGTACTTGATTCCACCTGCTCCAGTTTCACGGGGATGGCTTGAGGTTGCTGGGCGGTTGGGGGTGAGCTATTTTGCCGTAAAAAACGCCAAGCCGCCCAACCGCCACCACCGAAAACTAACAGGGTGAGTAACAATCCCAGCCATAATTTCGGCGTGGGTGACGATTTTCCTATGGGTTGGTCGGCGTCAGAGATAATAGAATCCGAAGATTCCCACGCTTGGTTTGAAGGCTCAGGAATAGATGTTTGGGAGTCGGAGGATGCCATAGTTGTGTTCTGATGATGGAAGTATTCTGATTTTGCGCTACAGTCCATCGTTGACTTGCTGGTTCAGATCGTGAGAACTCTCAGGCAATGCCATCCCCGGAGGGGTAAACTTGTCCTCACTTGTTTATACTACTTAAGACTTGGCAAAAATATATCCTCCAGTCGGGTGTATCGAGTAGAGACGTTGCCGGCAACGTCTCTACAGCGCTGGGGGAGATAGTAGCTGTTGGTGTTATTTCTGCCTTCTTGCACTTAGAACCCATCAACGTTAAAAAGACGATAAGAGGCATAACAATAACCAAGGGATAGCAATATCTATCTTCCGCTAGATAGCTATTTATCGAGGATACTCCTTACAATAAGCATCATGTTTAAACAATCCTTATTTTCCCCTAAGGGGGTCAAATAAATGGCTGCTCCCATTGAATTTGCTTTATTTGCTCCTTACAACGAAGGAGTATCATTGGTTAGCTGTTTCTCCAATTGGGAAGAAATTCCCATGCAGAAAGATAAGCAGGGATATTTTCGCACGTCCGTTGAACTTGAAGATGGTATTTATAAATACAAATTCCGGCTTCAATCCAAATCTTGGTTTTTTGAAGCTGATCAATGGGTAGAGGTCAATGATCCCTACGCTACCGATATTGAAGATCCGACTCAAAACTGCGTCGTGCGGCTCAAAGATGGACAACGCATCGTTGATACTTACGTTTGGATGCATGATGATAAACCATTACCCCCTGATCATGAATTAGTCATCTATGAAATGCATGTCGGTGACTTTTCCGGTGGCGAAGATGATCCTTATCCACGGGGGAATTACCAGCATGTTATTGAAAAGTTAGATTATCTGGTGGAATTGGGAATTAACGCCATTGAGTTAATGCCTATCAAAGAATATCCCGGTGACTACAGTTGGGGGTACAATCCTCGCTACTTCTTTGCGACTGAGTCCAGTTATGGTTCGACAGATGAATTGAAACATTTGATCGATGAGTGTCATGGCAAAGGAATTCGGGTAATCATGGACGGGATCTACAACCACTCAGAAGCGGAAAGCCCCCTCACCCAAATTGACCACGATTACTGGTATCATCACTCTCCCCGTGACCCAGATAATAACTGGGGACCAGAGTTTAACTACGAACATTATGACGAAAAGCTAGAGACTTACCCAGCGCGGAAGTTTATCGGTGATGTGGTTCGTTTCTGGATCACTGAATATCATATTGATGGCATTCGCTACGACGCTGCGCGACAAATGGCTAGCCACGATTTTATGCATTGGATTGTCCAAGAGACTAAAAAAACGGCAGAGGCAAAGCCATTTTACAACGTGGCTGAATACATCCCCGAAAATCCTAGCATCACCAATTTTGATGGTCCGATGGATGGTTGCTGGCATGATAGCTTTTACCACACCGTTAAACCTCACATCTGTGGTGACAGGTTTGAGTTAGAATCCCTTAAGGATGTAATTGATTGTAAGCGTCAAGGCTACCTAGGAGCAACTAATGTTGTAAATTACTTGACTAACCATGATCACGAACGCCTGATGGTTGAGTTGGCGAATCGGGAAATCTTTGATGAAGAAGCCTTTAAACGGCTCAATTTAGGGGCTGTTTTGTTAATGACAGCAGTTGGTATTCCCTTACTGTGGATGGGTGAAGAGTTTGGGGAATATCATCCGAAATCCATTGAGTCCAAAAAGATTGATTGGCAACTACTGGGTAATGATAGTAATCGCGGTTTGTGGGACTACTATAAAGGGTTAATCGGACTGCGAAAAAACAATCATGCTCTTTATACCGAGAACATTAATTTCTTTTTTGAAGATGCAGATGCCAAAGTTATAGCGTATGTGCGCTGGAATGATCAAGGCTCTCGTGTTGCTGTCGTTGCCAATTTTTCTGATAATTTCCTCGCTGGATATACTCTTTCCAACTTTCCGGAGAATGGTATTTGGCACGAATGGACAGGTAACTATGAGGTGGAAGCCAGCAATAACACTTTAACCCTTGATCTTGGCGGATACGAAGCCAAAGTGTTTGTCTGGCAGTAAGGAATCCAATCCGCGATCGCGTCTTTAGTAGGGTGGGCAATGCCCACCTTATTTTTATCAATAACATTGAAATTTTTGTCAACACCAAGTAGTAAAAATCAGTTAGCGATCGCAAAAATTTACGCATTCATAACATTCGTAGGGGAGAAGCATTTGCGCCCAGATTTTTCAGTTCGACGGCTAAATTGCCGTCGCGAATGCTTCGCCCTGTCAAAAGTCAGAT
>NZ_JBKHHI010000535.1:0-3820 GCF_046539235.1 Coleofasciculus sp. | reverse complement strand
GTCATTCGTCATACTCGCTTCGCGAGAAGCAAGCTACGTCATTTGTCATTTATTCAGGAATTCATCATTTAGACAGGGCGGGTTTAGTGACATTAGGGTGGGCAAAAAACGATAGTAGTGAAACCCGCCCCTACACATAAAACTCCTTTATCGTCATTGATCATTTACCTCCCCCAGCTTCCCCTGCTCCCCCAGCTCCCCCTGCTCCCGTAGCTTCCCTATCTCCCCACACCATGCCTACTTTTTCAATCGGATAAAAGATGAGTGGGTAATCCATCAATGCTTTGAATATTTTTCGCCTGCCAATATTCATAAATGCCCTGTTCTCCCTTTTTCTCTGACCATTTAACCAGAGTTCCTCGTTCACCTTGAAATTCATATAGGGGAACACCATAGCCACAAGAGGTTTGCACTGATTCAATATCTAGAACAATAATTTGTCGTTGTCCTGGCAGCGAATTAAAGTGGGTATAAAAGGTGTCCCATTCTGGAGCAACGGGGCGAATTACCCGCCCTTGACCGTAAAGGCGTAAGATTAGAGGTTTATCGGTAAAACTGCAAAACATGATCGTTAGTCTACCATCGTCCTGCAAATGAGCCGCCGTTTCATTGCCACTACCTGTTAAATCCAGGTACGCGACGGTTTTCGGATCAAGACAGCGAAATGTGTCCATACCTTTGGGGGATAAATTAATCCGTCCCTGTCGAGGTGCTGTCGCGGTAAAAAAAATCTGTTGTTCTTTGATGAATTTTTGTAAACTTTCGTCGAGTTCTGAATCAAATTTTGCCATTGTTATCTTACTCTAGATCAAGAAAAATAAAGTTTTGTAAATGTAGGCAGACAATTTGTTACCGTATCAGTCGGAAGCGATCGCAAGTCGTATAGCTTGGGAATAGGGATGAGCGTTGAGTTGGAGAGGGGCTGGGGGCATTGTCAAGTATAGTTCATCGGGCTTCGGGAGAAAAGCAGGACGAAAAAAGCGTCAGGCTTTCGGGGTGGACATTCCAGACGAGAGCGGATGTTCAACGTAAAGGATAAAAGAATCCCCAAAAACTAATCGGGCATAGTGCAAACGAGTTGTAAATAGGGACAATAGAGAAAGGATGTTCTCAGCGTGACTTGTGGCGTCTGAAATTAGGAGAAGCGAGTTTCATGGGTTTGGGTGTACAGGGTGATGACAATTTCAATAACCGGTCAGGGGAAGATTACTCTTATAGCACTACGCACTCTAGTTAGGACAGATCAAGAAAAATTCAAATCGCTCAATCCCTTGATGAGTAAGCGTTTTTCTTCAAAGAAAGCCTATTGCCTATTGCAAGAAAGCCTAGCGCGTAGCGCTATATGAGTGATTGAGGGCGTCACACTCCAGCCCGACACCAAACAATCTTAAAAGACTGTGGCACAATTAACGGGGTGCATCTTGAAAAGTCTGGCGTACTTAAAAATTCTATGGCTAAATTTGTCTTTGTAACAGGTGGGGTTGTATCTAGCATCGGTAAGGGTATCGTTGCTGCTAGCTTAGGACGATTGCTCAAATCGCGAGATTATTCGGTGTCGATTCTTAAGCTAGACCCCTATATTAACGTCGATCCAGGAACTATGAGTCCCTTTCAACATGGGGAAGTCTTTGTCACAGCAGATGGGGCGGAGACGGATTTAGACTTGGGACATTATGAGCGGTTTACGGATACGCTGATGTCCCGCCTCAATAGTGTCACCACCGGATCAATCTATCAGGCGGTTCTAAATAAAGAGCGTCGCGGCGACTACATGGGGGGAACGGTGCAGGTGATTCCCCATATTACCAATGAGATTAAAGAGCGGATTCATCGGGTGGCAAAAAATACCAATCCGGATGTGGTAATTACCGAAATTGGTGGAACCGTCGGGGATATTGAATCCTTACCCTTTTTGGAAGCGATTCGTCAATTCCGTAAGGATGTGGGGCGCAATAATGTGCTGTATATGCACGTCACCCTGTTACCGTGGATTCCCTCAGCGGGTGAAATGAAAACCAAGCCGACTCAGCATTCGGTGAAAGAACTGCGTTCGATTGGCATTCAACCGGATATTTTAGTCTGTCGGTGCGATCGCCCCCTGCAACCAGGGATTAAAGAGAAACTCTCGGAGTTCTGCGATGTGCCTGTAGAATCCGTGATTACCTCTCCCGATGCCAATAGCATCTACGAAGTCCCCCTGATTTTAGAACAAGAAGGACTGGCAAACCAAACCTTAGATCTTTTACAAATCCCGCAACGGGAACCTGATTTAAGCCAGTGGCAAACCCTGGTGGAACAGATGCATCGCCCCATCCATCAGGTGGAAATTGCCATTGTCGGTAAGTATATCCGCTTAAGTGACGCTTATCTATCCGTTGTCGAAAGCTTGCGCCACGCCGCGATCGCATTGGGGAGCGAATTCAACATCCGTTGGGTAAGTTCAGAAGATATTGAAACCGAGGATGCCCAACACTTTTTAGCTGGAGTCAACGCTATCATTGTTCCGGGAGGCTTTGGTATCCGAGGCGTAGATGGCAAAATTGCGGCGATTGAATATGCCCGTACCCAAAAAATTCCTTTCCTCGGTTTATGCTTGGGAATGCAGTGTTCTGTGATTGAGTGGGCGCAAAATATTGCGCGGCTTGAGGATGCTCATAGTGCCGAGTTTGTACCCAATGCTCGGAATCCTGTGATTAACTTGTTGCCCGAACAACAGGATGTTGTGGACTTAGGGGGTACGATGCGCTTAGGGATGTGTCCTTGTCGGATTCTGCCCAATACCTTAGCCGCATCAGTCTATGGGGAGGAGGTAATTTATGAACGTCACCGACATCGCTATGAATTTAATAATGCCTATCGTAACCTGCTTTTAGACACAGGTTATATGATTAGTGGCACATCTCCCGATGGTCGCTTAGTGGAAATCATTGAATACCCCGATCATCCCTTCTTCCTGGCAACTCAGTTTCACCCAGAGTTTAGCTCTCGACCGAGTGCGCCCCACCCTTTGTTTAAAGGATTTGTGCAAGCGGCGATAGAGCAATGCCAGAGTGAAGATGCAATTTCTCCAACAGATGCTCCCATTATCCAGCAATCCCCAGTGCAGGTATCGTGACCGAGAGATTTGAATTTTGAGTTATGAGTTTACCCAAATTATCCACAACTCATAACTCAAAGCTCGCAATGGCTTGAGGAGGTTTTGTGGCGTACTGGATACAAATTGATTATGAACGCAGTGATTATGTGATTGACTTAGATCGCATTAGTGCGTTTGCCTGCGCTCCCAACGGCAAAATCACCTTCTGGTTGCCGAATAGTGCCCACCAGATTATCATTAATCAGCAAGGTGATCCAGAGGGGTATCATCAAGTTTTGGAGTATATTAAACAAGTCTGTGCTCATTCCCTAGCTGGATCTTGGATTCAAGTTAGATATGAGCGCAATGACTATGTAATCGATCTCAACCGCATCAGTAGCTTTTCTCACGCGGCGAGTGGCAAGTTAACCTTTTGGTTACCCGATAGTTCAATTCCGATTATTATTAATGAGCAAACTGATCCAGAGAGTTATCATAAGATTCTAGATTATATTAAACGTAAAACAGGTTATGTCATTTCTTAGAAACTTAAATCGGGGCGGGTTTAGTCAAATCGGGGCTGGCTCAGAAACGATAGTGGTAAAACCCGCCCCTACAGATGCGCCTTCCTTGAGGTAGGGAGCCGGGGAAGCAGAGGGAGCCGGGGAAGCAGAGGGAGCAGGGGAAGCGGGGGGAGCGGGGGAAGCGGGGGAAGCAATGTAGAGATGTGCCATGGCGCGTCTG
>NZ_JBKHHI010000534.1:0-3836 GCF_046539235.1 Coleofasciculus sp. | reverse complement strand
AGTCCCCCTTCAGATCCCCCTCTTCCCTTTTAGATCCCCCTTCCGTCCCCCTTTTGATCCCCCTCCCGTCCCCCTTCAAAAGGGGGAAGCCAAAGGATGCTTCGCTTCTGTTTCATGGGGGAGACCAGCGGATGCTTCGCTTTTAGTTTCATGGGGGAAGCCAGAGGATGCTTCGCTTTTTTTGCACGGGGGATTTAGGGGGATCGACAATGTACCGCATAGCAGAGCAAACTGCTGTATGCTGTCCGGCAAATCACCCATGATAAAAACTTCTGCCCCTCACCCCATCTCCTCCTTACTTTTCACGGGATTTGGAAAACCTCTCTCCAAACCTCTATCCGAACCTCTCCCTAGCCCTCTCCTACAAGGAGAGGGAAGCGGAATATATTTTTTTATTTGGAGAGGCTTTGAATTCTCCCCCATCTGTCGATTTTTCTAAATGGCGTGAAAAGTCAGATCTCCCCCTCACCTCCTCACCATAATTATGGGTATTCAACCGGACATGATATTATTAATTTGTCTGGTAATTTTTTTGATAATTAGCAAAGTGTAAGTATTCAACCAAACGTTATATGACAAATGGATAACCTATGTCCTACAGCCAGTTTACCCTTGCTCAAGCCGTAGCCGACTTTAATCTCGTCTTGGTTGAGGTTCCGCAATTTCTGCCAGAAGTTGCTCCGGTTACACCGTCACCCACATTAACGGAATTCCTAGAAACGAGTCTGCCTTTAACAGCCACAGGGAGTGAAAAGGCGCGATCTGAGGGCATTATTTACCCAATTCTCTGGGAAGTCAAACGCATTTTATCTTCTCAAGTTAGCTTGTTTTCAGGAGAAGAGTTTGATGTCGATCCCACTGTGGGTTTAAATGGGATCTGTGATTTTATTTTGTCTCGTTCAGTTGAGCAACTGTTTATTCAAGCCCCAGTGGTAATATTAACGAAAGCGAAGAAAGCAGATATTCGCACGGGATTAGGTCAATGTGTGGCGGAAATGGTAGCGGCGCAACGGTTTAATGCGGCGGCGGAACGAGCAATTACAACCTTGTATGGCTGTGTAACCAGTGGTACGCAGTGGCGGTTTCTGAAGCTGGAGGGACAAACGGTAACGATTGCGCTAACCGATTACCCGTTACCTCCAGTTGATCAGATTCTGGGATTTCTAATTTGGATGGTGAGGGAAGGTTAATTGTAGGGGCGGGTTTAGCCGTTTACTGAACGGGTATATCCACAACTGATCAACAAAACCCGCCCTCTTGTCGTTTCGATTTGAACCAAATAACCAATAACGAATGACAAATGACGAATGACATAAGACAAATTATGCCGTCTTGAAAAAGCGGATAATTTCGCGAACGTGATCCAGGAATTGACTGTCTGTGGTTAATTGGGCGATCGCTTGTTGGGCTTCCCGGGCTAAACGCCTGTGTTCAGCCTCATTCTGGGCTTCGAGTTGATCAAAAGAAGCGCGGAGTCGGGCGACATCTTTGCGCGTTTCTTCCCAGTTACGGTTCTGCATCGCCACCCAAGACTGCTGATTTTTGGGATCGAGTTGGGGTAGGATCTGGTTAATATTTTGTTCTAAATTCGTGATGCGATCGCGCAATTGGTACACATCCTCACGCGGATACTTAAACTCCCGGCGAATCATCGCTAAACGGGCGGCTAAATATTCATAGAGTCGAATAGCTGGGCGTAAGGCGGTTAACAACAATGCTGCACCCGAACTAATGTAACCCACTGCACTAATTCCCGTAGCCGCTAGCGTGTAAAGCCCAATCGCAGATAGAATATGTAAGGCTATCGCTACCCAGAGCGATCGCGTTGCCACAACTTGAGCATAATTAACCTGTTTGGCGTCAATCTGCATCCCCTTTTCCGCCGATTGCGCCGCATCTGCCAAAACAGATTTGGCTTCAAAGTGGACATTCCAGGGAACTGTCACAACCACCAACAGCCACCAAAAGCTGGCAACTCCAATCACCCAATCCAGAAAATGTCCAGCGCTGATATGCAACCATTGCAGGATGCCAAATATCAGTAGGGTAATGATTCCCAATGCGCCACTCCATCCGATAAAGTTAAATAACATACCTGTGACCTGTAAGTGTGAAACGTTTTCCCCGATCATGGGTAAGGGTTCCAGGGACAGGGGTTGAGCTTGTGATACTTTCTTTTGTTTCACAGGGGTACACCTGATCCGGTTGATTGTTACGAGATATTAAATACACGCTAAGTACCGAGGAATCTGGGAAACTTTTATACACGAGAGTGATCACAGACTTTGTACAGAGGAAAGTTGTTGAAGAACTACACAATTAAAGGATTGAAGCGGACAAGATGAGAAAGCGTGCATTTTTTACACAAGTAGCCACCCTAGCCACGATCGCCCTATCTAGCGTCATCGCCAATAAATCCGTGGCGGCGACATTTGAACAAATTCCAGTTGAGCAAAATAAATTTATTGCGGTGGCTGCACCTTTTGGCGAGAGTTCCCATCAACTGCTAATTATCGAACAAAAAAGCAATGCGCGGCAGTGTTGGAGTGAAAGTGGGAGTAATCCGGTTATCGTTGATCCCTTATTATTGAACTTTGACTTTAGTGGAATTTGCGGACGTAGTACGGATAGTAATGGCTATTCCATCCGCATGGCGGGTGAAGATTTGGGCTTAGATTATTTACTCAGAATCGTTGAACGCGATGGTGAATTGGTACTGATAGGAACAAATATCCGCGATCGCAGCGCCCCAGAGGTTATAGTGGGTAGAACCCAAGGGTTAGCGAATGGGTTTGTCAAGATAGTCTTAGAACCCGGTTGGGACTTTGCCCGACGTTCCTATCAAGGTAGACCATTGGGTCATATTTATCTGGCAAATAGTCAACCCTTAAGCAGTATTGGTACAGGTGGCGGTTCTGGTACAGGTTCTAACCCAGGCACAGGTTCCGGTACGGGGTCTAATACAGGTGCTAACCCAGGCACAGGTTCAGGAACTGGCAATCCAACAGTAACCTTTCCCGATGTTGCCAATGACATTTATGCCAATGAAATTCAGCAAGCCGTGGCAATGGGATTTATTGCTGGATTCCGAGAAGATAACACATTTAGACCCCAAGCGGCGTTAACTCGTGAACAATTGGTTTCGATTATTTTTGAAGCACTGAATCAACTTCCCAACGCTGATTTAGAACTTCCGGAGCAAGTTACCTTTGCCCCTTATCCTGATGTTAATCCCTCCCGATGGAGCGCCGCAAAAATTCAATGGGCGCGGGATAATAATATCATCAGTGGCTATGCGGATGGACGATTTCGACCCACACAACCTGTAACTCGTGCTGAACTGATGGCAATGGAACGACGGGCGGCGGAGTTTGCCTTAACCCTTCAAGGTCAACAACCGACGCTTACAGCGAATCAGTCTGCTTTAGAGTTTAGCGATATTCAGGGTCATTGGGCAGATGCGCTAATTACCCAAATGTCTGCCTATTGTCGAGTGGCGTCTCCGTTGAATGAAAGGGGAAGTGTTTTTTCTCCCAATAGCCAAGCCCAACGGAATTATGCGGCGGCGGCGACGGTGCGAATGCTTAATTGTGTGAAATGATTTGTCATTCGTCATTCGTCATTTGTCATTGGTCATTTGTCTTATGTGTAAAACCATGTCCGATTATTTACCGTCACATTTGACATCCCCCATCAATTCTATCGATACAGCAGTTTGCTCTGCTATGCGGTACATTGTCGATCCCCCTAAATCCCCGTGCCAAAAAAGCGAAGCATCCTTTGGCTTCCCCCATGAAACTAAAAGCGAAGCATCCGCTGGTCTCCCCCATGAAACA
>NZ_JBKHHI010000533.1:0-3841 GCF_046539235.1 Coleofasciculus sp. | reverse complement strand
GAAAACGTCTTTTAGGCAATTGCCATCTGGATGTTGCCAGTAGCCTCAACAATTTGGGATTATTGTACTATGCTCAAGGTCGCTACAGTAAAGCTGAACCTCTTTACTTACAAGCTTTAGAGATGAGAAAATCTCTCTTAGGCAATTGCCATCCGGCTGTGGCGACTAGCATTAACAATTTAGCCGGACTCTACAATTCTCAAAAACGGTACAGAGATGCAGAATCGCTATTGGTTCAGGCATTAAGTTTGAGTGAACAGCACTTAGGACACGAGCATCCTAATACGGCTATTTTTCGCAAAAATTTATCCATTCTCCGCGCTCAGATTAAGACTAATCGTAGCTGGTGGCAGTGGTTATGGTAAGTAGGGGCTTGGTAACCAAGCCCCTACTGTTTTATGATTAAACAGCAGACACTTTTAAGCTACTCGGTTCTCCCAGTTTTCCTTCTAAAACTACACCTCGTTGATTAGTGTGGAGATGACGCAGAATTTTATAAATGGCTTCTATTTGGTCAGTCGCCCCCGCTTTCTGAGCTAACTGTGATAAAGACATCGGTTCTCCTTGATCCTGCAACACCTGAATAACCCGTTTCTGTAAATCCAAAATTGCAGCGGCAGCTTTTTTACCTGCTTCTACTCCAGGTTGATGGTAAGCGTTGATATTTACCAGGCAGGCGTACAATCCTACAGCCCGATCATATAAAGCAATCAGCGCTCCAACCGTGCGAGGATTGACTTGGGGAATTGTTACGGTAATCGAATCTCGTTGATTGTCATACAAGGCTTTTCGGGTTCCCTGTAATAAACCGGATAAATAGTCACCGGAAGTTACCCCCGTTTCTACCTGTGGAGAGTGTCCCTCGCGATCGCGCAACACTTCAATAAAGGTGACAAAGAAATTAGGAACCCCTTCGCGCAACTGCTGCACGTAGGCATGTTGATCCGTTGTACCTTTATTACCGTAAACGGCGATTCCCTGATGTACAGTATTACCATCGAGGTCTTTTTCCTTACCCAAGGATTCCATAACTAACTGCTGGAGGTAGCGAGAAAATAGCAGCAGGCTATCTTTGTAAGGTAAAACCACCATATCTTTTTCACCCTGACCATTCCCCGAAAAATACCAGGAAAGTGCCAGCAACGCCGCCGGGTTGTCTTGGAGATTATGGACACGGGTGGCACTATCCATTTCCTTCGCACCTGCCAGCATTTGGCGGATATCAATCCCTTGTAGTGCGGCGGGTAACAGTCCCACCGCTGACATTTCTGACGTGCGTCCTCCTACCCAGTCATACATGGGAAAGGTTGCCAGCCACCCTTCAGATTTTGCCAGTTTCTCTAAGTTACTATCTTCACCCGTAATCGCCACGGCATGGGTAGCAAAGTCGAGTTTCTGGGATTCATAAGCTTTTTTTGCCTCAATCATGCCATTGCGGGTTTCTGGGGTTCCTCCAGACTTAGAAATGACTAAGACGAGGGTGCTAGCCAAACGATCTTGCAGTTTAGCAATAGTGGCATCAATTCCCGCCGGATCAGTGTTATCTATAAAATGAATCCTTAGAGGCGGGAGATTAGGAGCAAGGGCATCGGCGACAAACTCAGGACCCAATGCTGAACCGCCAATGCCAATGGAAAGAATATCGGTGAATTTAGATGAACCTGGGGGATGGATATCACCACTATGGACTTTAGTGGTAAAGGATTCAATCTTCTCTAAGACGGTGAGGATATCTTGACGTAGTTCGGGGGTGGGCGCTATGTCAGGATCTCGTAACCAATAGTGACCCACCATCCGATTTTCATCAGGATTAGCGATCGCGCCCCTCTCCAATGCCTCCATATCCTGAAATGCCTTCTCAAACTTAGGTCGCATCGCCTCGACAAAGGCATGATCAAATCGCATACGGCTGACGTCGAGGTAAAAGTCTAACCCTTGGTGGTAATAGAGCCAGTCCTGATAGCGTTGCCAGAGTGCAGCGGCGTCCATAAGTAGCTTCTCAAATTCCTGTTTTTACCAATCACAAGTGTATGTTGTCCGGGGATCAGTTGTCAGTTTTCCTTTTCCAGTCGCTTAGTCTTATCAGCCGTCTCCTGCTTCCCAGACGCGCCATGGCGCGTCTCTACATGCTCCCTCTGCCTTCTGAAAGCCTTCTCAAATATACGGCTTGGGCAACACGCGCAAAAACTTGACGATGTGACCCGTCACTTCAATCCCTACTATATAGTTGTCGATGGTAAAGCGGTAAAAAATAGCATCTGAGCTGATGGGGTGAAGCCCTGGCAGGTCGTGAATGCTGTTAAGATGCATGAACTTCTCAAAAACCATGTCATAGACCTGCTGATAAGCAGCCGACTCTAGATTTTTGAGATCTTGTAGGAAAGACCGCGCATAGCGTACTTCTAGACTCACAGGATATACCCCGATTCCCCACGAATCATTCTAGTCTTTCTGCAAAGATTTTAGGGCAGATTTAGCAGTCGCAGCGCTTCTTCACGGGTCATCGCATCTCCGGGTCGAATTGTTCGCATGGATTCTTGCATGGCACAGAGCATATACAAGTCATAATAGAACGGTTGCAGAACTTTCCAGGCGTCTGCCAAGCTTTCATCAGGGAGTTGATCCACTAAATCAGGTAACTGTTGGGTTAAGCGTTGCAATCGACCTCTGAGTAAATTCATCAGCAAAGAATACTCCAATTGATTGACACTCACCGCCCTATAATAGCGGTGATTCTTCCGTCGCAGGGATTCCGATGAATTTACCCTCAGAAAGCATCTTGACCCTTCGGCTTATCTCGACTCCGCTCGATACAAGTCGCTCAGGGTCAACCGTGTGTCTCACGGCTGCAAGTCCTCGCAATAAGACTATTTGAGCTGCGGCTACATCTCTGTCGGTTGTGTAGCCGCAGTGATTACATGAATGGATACGCTCTGATCATAGTTTCTTGCCCGTTTCTGTTAAGCAATTGGGACATATTTGGCTCGTCTTGAGCCAAAATGTAGTCGTTCTCTTGCATAGGAGCAGTAACTGTGACCGTTCAGCTATCCCAGCTTGACTTCAATCGACTAACCCGCATTGTTCAAAATTTACCAGACTTTGCCTCTGAGTGCGATCGCACAGACTGGGTTGCAGGGGCTTTGGCAAATGTACCGCAAGTGAATAGCATCTTGGCGCGGCTAGACTTAGACGGTTCTGGAGATGGTTGCTTCTGTCGAAGTCGTCAGCTTTTTATCTCAGTTTGGACAAGTGGCTGACAGGAGAGAGACTTTAACGGTTTTCCTCAACTCTAAGCTGTCACGCATTTACAGCGCTTTTCAAGTAAGTGAGGTACACAGACAGATCCCCGACTTCTTGAAGAAGTCGGGGATCTTGCTTAGAGACTGTACCTCATCAACCACCAAATCTGCTGTAAATTGGGAATGGGTAGCGAGCAAGATGCAAAGCCTGCGGCATGGCTTCGCTAAACGCATTACAACGATTTTGTCGTTGTTAACATGAAGGTTTAAATGCCGAACAACGTATTCAACCTTTGACAAGCGATGAAGATTCAGACTTGATTTCTGAGTGAATGAACAACCTGTAGGGGCGACCCGCTTCATCTAATTAATAACACTAATCCACTCAATTAGGTCGGGTCGCCCTTTATTCAATGGCAAATCAGACTAACAATTTAGCACACTAACTACGGAAGACCCATCTTCTGGAAGCGTTGAGCCGTAGTTGTTGGTCAGAATTGCAGGACTTATGGCAGGATTTCAAGGAAATGGGCGAGAGGTTGCCTAGGCTCATCCTACCCCTACTGCTACAATCAAAGCAAGCTTAAACAATACATTACCGC
>NZ_JBKHHI010000532.1:0-3854 GCF_046539235.1 Coleofasciculus sp. | reverse complement strand
CGTACACTTTGAATTTGTATTCTCCATTTTTCGAGGAAACGAATCGCACCCAGCCGCTAGTCTTATATTCAACCGAACGACAGTTTTTCTTAAATTTTGGATACCCCTTCTTTCCCGAAATCTGCTTTTTGCAGTTACTGTAAAACCGAGCGATTGACGAATAGGCTCGTTCTACAGCCGTTTGACAAGCATGAGAATTTAGGTCTTTAACAAAAGAGAACTTAGCTCTTAGCGATGTGTTATAGCGATACAACTCTTTTTGTCCAACATTTTTGTTATCCATCCAGTATCGGATACAATTGTTGCGGACAAACTGAGCCGTTTGAATCGCTTCATTGATCGCTGAGTATTGAATTGTCTTTCCTTTAGCCTTAAACTCAAAGACCAGCATTTGACGTGAAACAACTCCACATCACAATTATAACACAAAGTCCCCCTAGAAGGGGGGAGGCATGAGACCCATTCTTTCGGTAAACTAGAAGATAAAAATAAGTTGAAGCCGCCACTCTTTACCCTGACGAATGAGTTTGACTTGCCGAATAAATTCTCGAAAGTAAAATCGGCGTTCAGATTCCGATAAATCTGACCAGAATTGGGGAATGGATACGGTTTGCGCGATCGCACCTAAATTAACGGGGGGCAGGGAGGCAAGCTGGGAAAGGAGTTGAGACAGTTCCGTGCGGAGTTTATAGGCGCGAAGCTGGGCGGTTTCAGTATCCAGGACACCTGTTACAGTTAAGTGGTTAAGCTGGTCTAATACCGCTTTTTGCTCAGTAATCTGGCTGCTCAGAGATTGCTTGACCTCATCCAAGTTGGGCAGGTTCATCCCGGCTACGGCACGGGGTAACTCTTGACAAATGGTTTGAATTGTGCAGTCTAAAACCGGCTGGTAGGGAATCCCACGGCATTTAGGGCGCTTGGGACAGTTAACGGGACGCAGGTAAAGATATTCCCAGTTCTGGCGGGGGCGAGTGACGCTGGTGACACTCATCTGAGATTGACACTCACCACAAACGACTAAACCGGCTAAGGAACGGGGGGCGCTGGCTGTTCGAGACGGGAGACGACGGTTACGACGCAGCAGACGGTCAATTTGGGCGGCTTCTTCGCGGTTGAGAATCGGGCTATGGGTGTCACAGATAACTTCTCCGTTACGATAGGCGAGATCACCCCGATAAACGGGGCTGGTTAGCCAACGTTTACCTGTTGCCACTGAGATTTTTTTACTATACTTTTTTTCCAGATACCGCACCGCACCGCGTAATGAGCCGTACAGCAGAAATTGGTCGAAAAAATCTTTGACTAAAGGGGCAGTACTGCGATCCAGAATATAGCGGTCTTTGCCCCGTCGGTAGCCGTAGGGGGCTTTTCCCGGTGGGGGTAGGGCGTTGAGGCGATTACGGGCATGTCCTTGACGCAGACGGCGAGAACTGGCTTCTTGCTGGACTTCACTGAGGAGTTGGAGTAAGTTGGTTTGGGAGTTGGGGTCATGGGAGGAGTAGGATTGTTCAGTCGCCATGACAATGACACCTAGATCGTGGATTTGAGTGAGGCGATCGCTCACTTGGGTAATAGAGTCGCCTAGTTCCTCTAAACGGCGGATCAGCAGATAATCAGTCGGTTCAGTTTGACAATCAGCGAGGAGTTGTCGCCACTGTTGACGCCCCCCCAAATCTTGATAGACGTGATCGACTTCCCACCCCCAGATAACTGGATCTGGAGGAGATTCTAAGAGGGGATCGGTGTAGAGGTAGGCGACGATTCGCATTTTTGACCCTTCTCGACTTTCGAGGGAACCTGGTGTTGCATTTTGTTAAGGAAACCGGGTTTTGAATAACGACGAATAACAAAGGACATAAGACTAAACTTGACTGAGTTCAATAATGTTACCATCGGGGTCTTGGGTGAATAAAGCCGCACGACCCGACGCGCTCATTTGGATCGGGCAGTTATGTTCCAATAGCTTGGTTTTGGTGTCATCTAAGTTAGCCACCGAGAAGGCGACGTGAGGATTGCGTCCCCATTTTTCCGGGTTTTGCAGGTGAGTTGAGAGCGTGGTGTCAACGATGAGGTGGAGTTGAACATCGCCAATTTGATACCAGACACCTGGATATTTTAGCGATCGCTCGACTTTCAATAACCCTAAGATGTTGCTATAAAAGTGTTCGGCGTCCTCCAGGTTAGAGACGAGAATAGCTGTATGGAGACATTGGGTAATTTGCATGGCGAGTTAGCTGTTGAATGGGATTCTAGCTTTCATCGAAAATTAGGGTTGGTAAGGGGACGAATGGAAATCCCTGTCATTTATGTATGGGGAGGATCTTGCCCCCAAAAGCTAAAGTCATAATCGAGCTGACTGCATCTCTAGTTTGTAGTCCATTTTAATGGACTTGAGCTTTTAGCCGGAAATTTATTTCCTGGCGTCCAAGTTGGTGGTATTCCATTTAAGGAGCGTGCCATTCATCCTAAGCTTGCGATCGCGGTGGTGCTAAGTCATCAGGCAAATCATCAATTGTCCACTGCAATACTCGACAAAGTGCTTTTATAGCAGTAGACACATCGATTAGGACGTTCGGCACCATTGTAGAGACGCGCCATGGCGCGTCTCTACTTCGTTAGCGTTAGTTGAGCATTTTCTCCAGGCATTATACTCAGAACGGGTCAGTGCCGCCGCTTCTCTAAGGAGCCTTAATTCAGATTTGCCTTTGTTGAGATCACTCATTATCAGCAGATTGTGATCGTGATGGTGCTAAGTCATCAGGCAAATCATCAATCGTCCACTGCAATACTCGACAAAGTGCTTTTACTTGCGGCAAAGTCAGCTTGGCTTCCCTGTACCGTCCCGTTTCCCAGTTACTTACAGTTTGCACAGATACATTGACAGCTACAGCCACATCCCTTTGAGTCAAATCCAACTGATCTCTGCGGCTTTTTAGGGGGGATTCCTGCTCTACCTCTTGTTTTTCGGTCATTTCGGTTTAAATATAATTTCCTTATATAAGCTGCTTGACATTTTGGCTATAAGCAGCTTATATTAGGGATGGCATAACTAAAGGTTAGGCAATTGCAAAGCTGCTTTAGAGCTCGTTAATTGCCCTCCCAATTTCAACACAACCTCAAAGACCAGACAACTTAAACAGCTCCGTCAAGATACGGCGTGGCTGACTGGTCTTTCCTTTTCAGTGTCTCATCTTAACCAAATATCCATGAAAAAATCCCCAGCGACGGAAGCTCATCGCGTCGCCACAGACATTGCTGCCATAAAATCCGCCCTCCAACAACAGGGCTACACCACCCGCAAGCGACCCAAACAAGCCGCTTGGACAATTATTCCGCTCAATCAGCGCGGAACTGGCAGAAAAGTTATCGGTAGATACCAAAATTAAACGGCTAAACCCGCCCCTACAACTGATATGCCATGGTATGTCTCTACCTATTGCGATCGCTAACTCTGGTTACTAGACCGATGCTTTAGGGGGATCGAAAACTCGCCAAATCAGCAAACTGATATCATGACACCTTTATTTCGCCGCCTCCAACCCGCCCAGAAATTCCGCATCAGCCTCGCCACGATCGCGAAATTCTTAAAAATTCCTAAACACCTAATCGTGCGTGTGGAATCCTGGGCATATATCGTCTTTGTTCATCGCCGCGACAAAGGCGGACAATTCATCAGTTATCGCCAATTACGCCAATGGTTCAACGCGATCGCCTGCCAAATTCAACACTGCACCACCTGCCAACAACTGCGACAGTTGTGGCTTGCAATTGAGAGCGATCGCAAACGGCATCATAAACAATACAATCACCAGCATATCTCCTGGTTATCTAATCTCTGGACACAGCACGGGGAA
>NZ_JBKHHI010000531.1:0-3859 GCF_046539235.1 Coleofasciculus sp. | reverse complement strand
GAGGCTTGTTAACATAACTTCATAAGGTTGAGTTTATTTCCACCAACCTACTTAACATTATTATATTTAGTGTTTGTCAACAGTCTTTGAAGCTGAACCGTTACCATGTCTGAACGGCGGATTGCGATTTCCATTCAAAATATCCTGCTCATTACTGCTACCGTTTTGCTGCTGCTGCTGCTGTGGCAACTCAGTAGTCTGTTGGTGATCCTGATGATTGCGGTAGTTCTTGCCGCCACCTTAGCCCCGATCATCAATAGAGCCCAACAGTTAGGAATTCCTCGCTGGTTAGCTGTTCTCCTAGTCTATTTAGGCTTACTGACCATTTTAGTTGGAGTCGGGGTGTTAATTGGACCAACCGTGGCACAGCAAATCCAGCGCCTGTTTCGCCGACTCCCTGACTATCTAGAAGTGTTAGAATCCTTAATCGACCGTTTGGCAGTTCGCCTGGGTATTAGCGAACCCATCATTAGTCAAATTTTTGATACCCAAACCCTCACCAATTGGGCAATTCGTTCCAGTCAGCAACTTGTTGTCCGATCTTATGGGGTAACGCGGGGATTTCTGGGTGGTGTTCTCAGTGTGATTCTAGCGTTATTTCTATCGGGCTATATGCTATCCGGTGCGGAACGCTTAATTAAAGGGATTGTGAGTTTATTCCCCAAACCCTGGGATGATCGCTTGGCGGCGCAGGTTAAACCAGTGAGTCGGCGCATGGGTAATTATATCCAGGGACGAGTGTTAGTTTCCGGGATTTTAGGAATTGCGATTACCATTGGTTTAAAAGTTTTGGGGATTACTGAATTTGCTTTAGGTTTAGGTGTGATTGCCGGGGGAACCAATCTGATTCCTTTTTTTGGTCCCGTGTTGGGGGCGATTCCGGCGTTGATTGTGGCAATTGCTCAAGGAGGGTGGACTTTTTTATGGGTATTTCTCCTGTTTGTGATTATTCAAAATGTGGAAACATACTTGCTTGATCCCCTTTTAGTCGGTTCTTCGGTGAGAGTTCATCCCTTGTATCAATTGTTGGCGGTAGTGGGTGGCGCACAGGTGTTGGGAATTATTGGAGCGTTAATTGTTCCCCCTTGGATAGCTGGCGCGTCTGTTTTGTTAGAGAATCTCTACCTGCAACCCAAACGACTGGCGGAACAGCAAGCCGCAGCACTATCACCACCATCTAGGGAAGAAACTCAAAGCACTCTATCGATGAAAGGTTAACATTAATATGAAGTTTTTTTCTTTTGTCCGGGTGCGGATTGTCCGGACGCTATTCGTGGCATTTATGGTTGGTTGTTTACTCGCCGTTTTGCCTGGTTTAGCTCAAAATAATTCCAATCAAACTAATTTTATAGCACCTATTATGCTGGATGGGCGCAAGGTTTTTGAAGTGACTCCATCTGCACAATACAGCGCCCAAGAACGAGCCGAATATGTGAATCAAGTTCTCCAAGAACTGGTGGAAACGGCGGAAAGTCCTATAAGCGTTAAAATCACTTCTAAAGATAAAATACCCGTAATTGAGATTAATGGGCAGCATTTGGTTTCTGTAACGTCAGACGATACACCAGAAGGAAGAAGTCCTCAAGAACAGGCTGAATTTTGGCGAAAAAAACTGCAAACGGTTATTCAAAAGGCACAATATGAGCGTACACCAATCTATTTGATTCAAGCCATCCTGCTTTCAATTGGTTGCGTATTACTGGCGATCGCATTGAGTTGGCTACTGGGTAAGCTTTGGTGTGATTGGCTGAAACCTCAGTTGGATAAAGAGGCGGCGGAGTCAGCCCCCCTAGAGGGAACGAAACAGGTGAACAGCCCCAAATTCGCCGGACAAGTTCTCCTGACACTTATCCGCTGTGCTATCTGGGTGTATGCAGTGATTTATATCACCACCCAATTTCGCCAAACCCGACAATTAAGTCGCATCCTTACTGATACTTTAATTGCTAGTTTAACCTCAGACATGATTCCCTTAGGAGATAACTCCTATTCGGTGTTGAAGTTATTAATCCTGATCGGCTTATTTGTCGGGCTGATTATTCTGGCAAAAGTGATCAAACAAGGGTTGCGATCGCGGATTTTACGGTTCACGGGTTTGAGTCGTGCGGCACAGGAAACCATTGCGATTATTTTCAATTATGCCTTTATTTCGATCACCAGCCTTGTCTTATTACAGTTATGGGGTTTAGATATTAGTTCCCTCACGGTATTTGCTGGTGTGTTGGGGGTTGGTATTGGCTTAGGATTGCAGGGAATTGCCAAGGAGTTTATTAGCGGCTTAGTATTAATCTTTGAACGTCCCATTCAAGTTGGCGATTTCGTCGATGTGGGCGGATTGATGGGAACGGTGGAACATATTAGCGTTCGCAGTACCGAAATCAAAACCTTAGATGATATTTCCATTATCATTCCTAATTCCAGATTTTTGGAATCGGAAGTGATCAACTGGTCGCATCACAGTTCGATATCCCGATTAAAGATACCTGTGGGCGTGGCTTATGGGTCAAACCTAACCACTGTCAGAGCGGCTTTGATTGATGCGGCAAAAGAGCATATTGATGTTCTCGCTCAACCCGCGCCGAGAGTCTTTTTTAAAGGATTTGGTGATAGTTCTCTCGATTTTGATTTATTAGTTTGGATTAGTGAACCCCCCAAGCAGTTCAAAATTAAGAGTGACCTTTATTTTCGGATTGAGGTCATTCTCCGCCATCGAGATGTGGAAATTCCCTTCCCGCAACGGGATCTTCATGTTCGTTCGGGGAATTTACCGATCGATATTTCTCCGCAATTAGTCGAATCATTAGCACAACTCTCCCAGAGTTTGGCAAAGTGGCTCGATCAACAATCCACGGTTAGTCCGCCGCCGGATGGTAATGGTCATGGTAAACATTAACTGTCATTTGTTGGTTTTTGATCAGGCAATTCTACAGGACAAGCTAAAAAAAATATGGATACAGTTTGATTACAGCTACCCATCCCAGTAAGCTTTAGCTTACTTGAGCTTTCAGCCGGAAATTTATTTCCCGGCTATACTTGTAAAATAAAAAAGAACAGTTAGAACTAAACTTAATAATCCGTGGCAACTGACTCCCCAAATCATACACCCAAGCAAGTTCTAGTTTGTCAACATCGTTCCTGTCAAGCCGAAGGTTCAGCCGATGTCTTGGCGGCGTTTGAGGAAGTGGCTAAGGATACAGACTTTAAGATAAAAGGGACAGATTGCCAAGGACAATGTAGTTGTGGTCCGACGGTGCGAGTTGTACCGGAAGAAACTTGGTATTATCGAGTTCAACCCAGCGATGTCCCCCGGATTGTGGAACAACACCTGAAAGAGGGTAAGCCGGTTGACGAAAAGCTGAATCCGAGGATTCATCGGCGGTTTAGCTTTTAAGATTATTCGCGCAACACCACACCACCACCGCACAGGTATTGCACCAAGCGCTTCTCGCCATTGGCTGTCAGTTTCTTACGCAAACAGCACAAGCATTCATCGAGAATACGGCAACTGAGATCGCTCCAATCATACCCCCAGACTTGTTCCAAGATTGTGTGACGATGAAAAGGCTGACAAGCATGGGAAAGTAAAAAATCGAGTAAATCAAATTCCTCAACCGTGAGTTCAATTAAGCGATCGCCCCGATAGACTTCACGGGTAGAACGGTTTAAACTTATATCGGCAAATTTTACGGTATAGGGGTCTTCCTCCTGATTGGGATGCAGATGCGCCCTGACTCTGGCGAACAACTCTTCAAGATCAAACGGTTTGACTAGATAGTCATCTGCACCCTCATCCAATCCCGCTACGGGATCACTTACTTCATCTTTCGCGATTAACAATATAATGGGAACCATTACCCCT
>NZ_JBKHHI010000530.1:0-3865 GCF_046539235.1 Coleofasciculus sp. | reverse complement strand
GTCAACCGACTAAATCCGGGTTAACTACCCCCCTGATAACCCAGTCCGCGCAGGCGGACTTTGTTTGTGTAGCAGCGATTTCAATCGCCGTGGCAAAAGGGGATGATATGAACCTCAAATAGTCCTGAACTGGTGGTTCAAACTCCTTTAAAGCCCACCTCTGTATCCGCTTCCTTATCCGAATTCACCGGGGTTGGTATAACCGTTTCCGCCATTTTGCGAAACACGCCAATCTGATTCAGAATAATACCGCCAATAATCACCGCCCCACCGATATATTGCGCCATGGTTGGCACTTCTCCTAAAATAAAATAAGCCGCTAAAATTCCAGCAATGGGGCTAAAGGAACTCGCTAAGGAAACATCGGCTGCACCCGTTGTCTTTAACCCCATAAACCAACAGAGTTGACCCCCGACGACAATCACCATGCCATAAATCAACATCCATCGCCACAGAAAAGGCGAAAAAACATCCATAAAATGATTGGGTTCAAACAGCATCAAGACAACGACAAAGAACACCAACGTTGCCATTGCCATGCGATAGATGCTGAAAATAGCCAACGGAATCTGGCGTAGCTTCACCTTACTAATAATCGTGGACAAGGCTAACGCCACGGCACCACCTGCGGCAAATAATTCCCCTCTGCCAATCTGGAATCTTCCCATATTCACCATATCCGTGGCGGGAGTCTGAAGTAATACAGTCAAGGAAACGCCAATGAATGAAACCACCGCACCTGCTATCACCCACTTATTTACCCGTTCTCCCAGCAACAGTATGGATAACGCCAGAATCAGGGGCGGTTCAATTCGCCCAATCAAGACCACATTATTGACCATGGTCAAATCCAGTGCCATAAATGTTAAAGCCGGAGCTAATGCCCCGGACAGTATTGCCACCCCCGTCAATCCTAGCCAATCTGTCCAGGAGAGACGTTTTAACGACTCAACATTCCATTGCTTTCCATAGATTAAGATCAGGGCGATTAAGGCACAAAGATTTCCCGTAAACAGAACATTACAGAACGAGATGGGATTTCTGCCATCGATTAGATTTTGATCTCCCAAATTTGTTAACATCCGGATTACGGCATTGGCTGACGCGAAAATCACAATCGCGATTAACAGATAAGCACGTCCGGGAATTCGATTCAATACATTAGCCCGGTTCGCCGTTCGTCTTGACATCAGGTGAAGTTGGACTCCTGGATTGACTCAGCCAAAACCGACATGACTTGGCGTTAGCGACTATTGTATCATCCGAATCAGGAAGAGCAGGGGGATCTACCAGAAAGAATTGGCAAGGATTGTGGCTTCAGTTGAGACGGATGGATAAGCTGTTCGGCATTTAAACCCTAATGTCAATAATGGCTCTCATCCTTCCTTGTAGGTAGTGCGAGCCAGCAAGCTCCCTACTAATACCCAATTTAAATGCATGACAGCTTACTATGGTGTCCCTATCTCAAAGCCCTAATAGCCGAACCAACGATAGATTTTTTTGTTGGAAATCATCGCTGCATTAGCAGAACAGTTATCTGCTGACGCCGGGGAATGTAACGTTTTTTTTCTCTGCGTTTCCAGTAGAGCAATAATAGTCTGATGAATCACTTCTTCAACCATCATTCGCTCTTCTAGGGAGGAGTAAAAGCGTTTAGGGTTTTTGGGGAGTTTTTCAGATTCGTACAGGATAGTATAGGATTGATCCGGAATTCGACTTAATACCTGATTAATGAGCTGGTTAAATAATTCTGCCTGAGCAAAAGCCTCTTGATAAGGAGACTCTGGATAAGTTGCCAAGATATCTTTCACTTCTTGAATAACAAGCAGACAGGTAAGATTGATAATTTTCTGCGACATGATGCTGATATTCTTGTTTAGGATAGGAATAGTGTTTACTGCGCCAATTACACAAAAAAAATTACTTAACAAAGAATCAGTATTCGATTTTTACTAGCAATTTCCGACAATTAACTAGAGAAGAAACCGCTTCATTAACCATAATCTCTAAGTTCGATTCAGAGTCTGCTTCAAACAGGAAACGCTCACCAGGAAAAATAACCCGTTGCCAATTAGTCTGGGATTGATTCACAAGCCGGATAACTTGAATATGGCTGGTGTGATTGGTATAACAGCAAAGATTTTGGTGATTATTAGATGTACTTTGGCTGGGTTTAGAGACGGAAGTTGTTTGACGAGAAGTGGTTTGAGAATTCATATCTATCTGTAAATGGAGAGTGAGTAGCTATGAGTCAGAAGGGAAGTTGCCAATCCTAGCTAGATAGGGGTTGAGCTGGGATGACAGTAGATCCCGGTTCTTATGCCTTATCGGTCGCGATGACGCTGAAAGCTTTAACTTGACTTGACATCTAGCAGTATATCCATTTCCGCTATACTCTTACGTCTGTCTAAAGATGGGGACTTATGTGAAGTTGCTTTGTTACTGTGAATACAGACGTATTTGCAGGGCGAAATCAATTAATTCTTCCCAAACACTGAATAAGACACTTGAAAATCTATCTATGGGGGAATATTTACAGGGAAAATGAGTGCTGAGATGTTTGACAGTGACTTGAAGCGGTTTATACAGCAACTTGAGGGATTACAAGGACGCTTAGATCAGCTTTACCGCTGTGTCAATACTGCAAACGAAAAATCCCACCTACTACCCTCAGCCTTTAAAGAACTCGGTATGGCTTCAGAAGAACTGCAAGTGGCGATGGAGGAACTTCTAACACAGGCGGAGGAATCGGCAGCGATGCAAGTAAAATTAGCAGCCGAACGCCAGCGTTATCAACACCTATTCCAGTTTTTGCCCCATGCTTACCTAGAAACGGATACCAATGGGAAAATTATAGAAGCCAATCAAGCCGCTGCCAACCTCCTGAATGTATCGCAGCGGTTTTTAGTCGGTAAACCCCTAGACATCTACTTGATTAAATCCGATCGCCGCAAGTTTCCGGCTAAACTCATCCAGATTCAGCAGCGTAACCTACAACAAGAATGGATCGCTCAGATTCAGCCGCGTCAACGTGAACCCTTGGATGCGGTTTTGAGGGTAAGTCCCCACTGCGACTTTGACAATCAGTCAATCAGTTTGCACTGGATAGTACAGGATATTCGCGATCGCCAACCTATGCTGAGGGGAGACAATTATGATAATAATACCAACCTTTACCAAAATCGCCCTCGGCATATCTATCATAAAGGCGAGATAATTTCCCTCAAACCCCATACTACTTGGATCGTCTCCCAAGGCGTGATCAAACTGAGTACAGTTAGCGAAAGTGGTGATGAAATAATCGTCGGATTAATCAGAGAATCCATACCCTTCAGTTCTAGCATGACATCTCTACCGATGTACGAAGCCACTGTTGTCTCGGAAACAGCAGAATTAATTAGTATTTCTTGCACTGAAATTGCCGCCTCTTCTCAACTATCTCAGACGCTGTTACCTCTGCTTAATCAGCGGTTACAACAGACAGAATTTTTATTAGCCATGGCGGGTAAGCGACAAGTAACAGACCGTTTACACTGTTTCCTATCGTGGTTAAAAGCGGAATTTGGTCAACCAACATTAGAGGGGACTCGTTTAACGGTTCGCTTGACGCATCAGGATTTTGCGAACGCCTGTTGTACAACTAGAGTCACGATTACTCGACTATTCAATCAGTTACAGCAGCAAGGAACAATTACCTTTGACGCGCAGCGCCATTTGGTATTGAGAGATTGAGAGATTAAATTGTCCATCTAGCTGACTTAAGCCCTCAACTAAAGTTGGGGCTAAAAGCTAAAACCCGTTGAAACGGGTTCAAAGAGTTAAGCTAAAATTGTGGAAGAGATTTTACTATTGAATCGGGCGCAAG
>NZ_JBKHHI010000529.1:0-3870 GCF_046539235.1 Coleofasciculus sp. | reverse complement strand
GATCGCATCTTACACCCAAGCGCTTAAATTTGACCCAGATATTGACCTGAATCCAGATACAGACGAAAAAGAAAAGGAACCCAAAGCCGTCGCCCACCAATTTGCTGCACAAGGTAAGGTGGAAGAAGGAGAAAAACTGGCACGACAGGGGGAGGTACAAGAGGCGATCGCATTCTACACCCAAGCCCAAAAACTTGCACCAAACCTGGAAATTCCTGAAATTGCTTTGGATACTCTTTGTTGGCGGGGTACTCTACATGGTCATGCTGCTGACGTGATGTCTTTCTGCGACAAGGGAGTGGAAATGTATCCTCAATACGGTAGTGTTCGTGAAAGTCGTGGTCTGGCTAGGGCACGAACAGGCAATACTGAAGGAGCAATTGAAGATTTTCAATCAGCGATTAAATTGACTGACAAGGATGAAATAAAGTCACGATCTCAGCGCTGGATTAATGAACTCCGCGCCGGGAAAAACCCCTTTACACCAGAAGAACTTGAGAGGCTATTAAATGAATCAATGTGAGACGAACAGAGACGTTCCAGCGAAACGTCTCTACAATTCAATCCTAAATCCCCGCATGACCTAACGCTAACCCTGCAACCAGCATCCCCAGAACCAAAAACGGTTGAGCGCTGGCTTGATATTTCACATCATTTTCCAGGGGCGATCGCAGAATTCAGGTAATCGGTTTCATTGACTGGAGATGAATTTTCCTTACCTTCTGCCTTAATTTTTCAGGGTAGGTAACGGGGGAGGCGACTCTAACCGCAGGGGCGCAAAATAACGACTTTTAACCACACTATTCGGCTTCCAGGGTGGATGCCAATAGACGTCTTGAATCACTGCTTTAGTATCATCCGGCGACCATTGAAAACTGACAACGCTAATGTTATTACAGCCGACAATTTCATCACCCTCTTGTAGCCAGCGATTGCGCCATAACCAGGATAGGGAATTTAACAGGATTTTTCGCCATGATGGTGACGTTTTGCCGGATTCTGGCTGGGGATGTCGTTTCAGCCAAGGAACGGGTTCAGCTTTTTGGCGTTTACTCCATTCTGTTCGATACCGCCAATCGGGTTGCGATCGCTCATCTTTGAGGGCGACTTGCCAAGCAATGTCCCAATTACCTTGAGGAACCTGGATTTGCTGCCAAAAGAGTCCTTGACTGGGGACTGGCACATCTTGGATTCTCACCTTACCGGGAGTAGCGATTATTTCCACCAGTGGCGGCGGTGTCTGCCATCCCACCCAATATTCGGGTTGTTCTAATGCCAGTGATTTGACTTTAGTATGAGCTAAATAGGTCTTGAACTCAGCATTTTTGATTGAACTGGAGGTTAACTGGACTAGCACAGAGGCAGAGTTTTGAGTTGGTGTCTCTTCAGCTTCCCAGATGTAGCCTGCTGCGTGTCTCTGGAGTCTCCCACGGGGATTAGACCAGTAGTTGAGGCGAACGACGTAGCCATAGTGAATATCCCCTGACAGCAACACGATGCGATCGCGTCGTTGAAATAGTGCGGTTAACAACTTACTAAAGGCGACATCGTGAAAGTTCCACGAATCCCCCACATCTGTGCCAAATACCTCACCCTTGCGCCAATGCCACTGTTGGGCGATATCCACTAAAGACGCATGGATCAGGTTTGTCGGTAAAACAATTAACGTGGCTTCAATCTTCGACTTACCCGCCGCTTTAAGCTGATCGGTTGCTTCCAGAGGATCTTCAATCTGCTGGTCAAAGGCTGTCGGTGATAATAGCATCGGCGGCGCGATCATTTGATCCTCTCCCATGGGAAAACCGCGCCATGTCCGCGTATCTAATACAATAACTTCGTGCTTAAAACTTCTAACGCTATAGTGCCAGGTTAAAGTTGGAGTACCATCTGAATTATGCCGATTCAGAATTAAAACTGCTCCATCCTGTTTCAATTTCGGCAATCCTGTTTCGGCTTCAATGTCAGGCACTCCCAAACATTTCCCCATCGTTTCCCAGGCGGATGCATCTGTCCCGGCTGATTCTGACCATTGTTGCAACGCTTGCAAGAATTTTTCTCCCGGTTGCCCCGAGGTAAACTGTTCCGGTGTATTTCCCCACGCCTGACACAAGGCATAAGCTAATAGTCCATTTTGGACAATCCGTCTGCCCAAGGGTTTACCCAAAACCCGGTTACACCACTCCCGATTCAAATACCAATCATCGCTAACATCGTGGTCATCAAAGACCATATAGGTTGGCACATTCGCTAGCGATCGCCTGACTTGCCACAAATAGCTAGCAAAGTCCTGAATGGCATCAACTTCTTCATCCCACGTTTTCGGCTTTTTCCCCCTTGTCTTGCCTTTGGTAAAGGGATTCACCCAAAGTATCGGCGACCAAGACAACAGATACATCGCCAAATATTCACCCAGACTAAATAGATGGCTTTTAGAGCGTTGAGGTTGATTGTCCAGCATCGCGGTTAAGCCAGCATAATTTTGGGCAATTTCTGTGCGCTGTCCTGGTTTCCATTCACTTACTTTTTTCCAGGAATACCCCTTGACAAAATCACCTTTATAGGGCAAATTTTCCTGCCAACCGAGTAACGTATTCCCGATATCACATAGCGCGGCTAACAGGGGATCAGCCACATCATCAGCGTAAATTTGGTCTCCTGTTAAAAAGAGTTGATGGGGTCGATGATTAGGTTGATCGGCTGATTGTTCGATTAAACCATCTAGCAGAGGTAGGGCATCTTGTCCCTTCCCGTGGGCTTTGCGACAGGAACCATGAACGATCCGCAGATGATTTAAGTCATCCGGCGGCATGGCAAATGTGGGCAGATTGTGTTCTAAATAGCTAATGGTGATAACTGGGAAAACCTCTCTGGCGTTGAGGGCATCGTTAAGGGTTTGATTGCGATCGCTAAATTCCAAATCGTAGGCATAAATCTGTCCCGGTTCAAGTAAGTATCCATCTATGGGTTTAGCCGTTACCGCGACAATATGCAGGTATTTGCCCACAGCGACAGTGGCGCGTGATCCAGCCAGCCGTTCCTGATCCAGGGTTTTCCCCTGACCTGCGATCGTGGTATACACTCTAAGTGTGACCGAACTAGACGCTTTCAGTGCCAACCAAACGGTGACGCCATCCGGATCAGTACGCCGCAAGATCGGACCTGCCAAAATGAGCGGCAGGTGTGTCAGTTGTTGCTCAAAGTCGCTGTAGGCGTCGAGTAAAGGCATTGCACTGATAACGTAGATGTGTTGATTAGCCCGTTCAGTTTAAATTGTTCATATTATCTATTATGTCAGACATTAAAAATAGTATCGCAGCGGCTTTTTTAGGATTGGGCTTAGTATTAACGAATTTTTTACCCTCCCTGGCTGATTCGGCTGAGACTGAACCCCCACTCTCTGTATCCTACTGTGTCGAATTAATAATGAGATTTATTCCCGATATGCAACAAGGTACGCCCTTGTTAGAACAAGATATTGAATCAATCAAGCAATGTCAAGAGATGTTTGACACATTGGTCAATGAGCCATTCCTGTCCAAGGTCGAATGTATCAATTTAATTCCCTTAAATTTCCCCTATTTTTTGGGGGCAAGTACTCCTATTGAGGATAATCCATTATCCCTATCCAGATGTAAAGATTTCATTGAAACAGTTTATATTCCATCAGGCTCCATGGAGCCAAACTTGCAAATTAATGATCGCGGCTTATTAGATAAAACAGCCTATAATTCTCGCTTGCCTCAACGGAGTGATATTATTGCATTTCAGTGCGATCGCTTACTTTATCCGAAAAAGGGCGATCAGTGATTGTCATTCGTCATTTGTCATTAGTCATTTGTGATAATTGAACGGTTAGGGCGGGGCGGGTTT
>NZ_JBKHHI010000528.1:0-3921 GCF_046539235.1 Coleofasciculus sp. | reverse complement strand
ATCTAAAAGAAAAAGGTTTCATTGAGGGAGAATTTACTCCCGGAGCCTATGCTGCCTTTGCCATTTTGCCTCAACCCATTCATTTTGTTCGAGGCAAAATTACAACTAAAGGACAAGAGTATCTAGCGGGGTTAAAGCAAAATGAATCAGATTCGGAATAACTACCCCGTTAACAGTAAGTATTTTCCCTTCACAACAGGCATAGTCTAGAGCCTCGGCTTAAGCGCTTTGTTGTGGATAGAGAAACTCGTCGCCCGTTCAGTTAGAATCTTTGACTTGATCACCCGACTGTGGCTATGAGAAGTGAATCTTTCCTGAAAACGCTACGGAAGTCTTGGTTCACACGAAATACCATCGTTCGCAATTTGGAGTTTTTCCAGAACTTCATTATCATTTCCCTCTGTGTTGGCTTATTTTGTGTGATGTTAATTCGATTAGGAGAGATGTATGTCTCCCTCCTCAAGCCTCTAAATTTTCAGGTCATCACCTCTGATATCTTATTCATTCTGATACTGGTCGAGCTATTCCGGCTCTTAATTATCTATCTGCAAGAGCAGCGAATATCGGTAGGAGCCGCCGTGGAAGTTTCTCTGGTTTCTGCACTGCGCGAAGTCATTTTAAAGGGAGTACTCGATATTCCCATTGACCGCCTTCTAGGAGTTTGTGTGTTTTTGACTGTTCTGGCTGGATTGTTGTTGGTTCGGGTTTGGATGTTCCGACATTTAAGTCGTGGGAATTTGGCTAATTATGCCCCAGCTAATGGTAAGACTGAATCAACTGAACATCAAGAATTTCCAGAGGAACAGTACTCGTTTTAAAAGCCAGACTTCGCATTTCAAGTTGAAGTCCAAAAAACTAAGTAGTCGGACTTTAAGCTGTCATGCATTTAAATTGGGAATGGGTAGCGAGCAAGATGCAAAGCCTGCGGCATGGCTTCGCTAAACGCACTACGGCAAGGATTTTGGTTCATTCTGATCCTCTCTCCATTTAGGGGCGAAATCTACCCAAAATTACTCCCCAGCAGTCCTGGCGATCGCAGGCTCTTAAAAAAAATAATAAGCTGTATAACAGGTTTGGATTCCTGGTCATTCGTGTATGAGAATGATCATCAAAATTAAACAGGGAAGGTGAGCCTATAGAGGGTTTCATTTGCAATTTAGTCTAAACTCCAGATCAAACAAAGATCGGCTTTCCCTACTCTGAAGCAGGGAAATGCTAATTGTTGTTTAGAGAAATCCTGGTCATAATCCATTCATTGAACGGGTAAGTTGTTGTTTATTCTCCCGTTACTTAGCCATCAAACTCATCTTAAAACGTGAGAGGTGATCCCATGCAAACGGTAAAATGGTGGCAAAATGCTGTAATTTATCATATTGTTCCTCGCAGTTTCCTCGATACGAGTGGTGATGGTGAAGGGGATCTTAATGGCATTATCGCCAAGTTAGATTACATCGCTGCCCTAGGCGTAGATGCTATTTGGTTGTGTCCGATTTATGAATCACCACGGGAAGATTTGGGATATGACCCCACTGATTTGCGCTCCATCGATCCCATGTATGGCAGCTTGGAGGATTTCCAGCGATTACTTGCCCTTGCCCATGCACGGGGATTGAAAGTGATTGTTGACCAAATTTGGAGTCACACGTCAGATCGGCATCCCTGGTTTCAAGAAAGCCGCAGCAGTCGAGATAATCCTAAAGCGGACTGGTATGTTTGGGCTGATCCGAAACCAGATGGTTCGCCACCGAATAATTGGCGATCCGCTTTTCTGGGTGACAGTGCTTGGACGTGGAGTCCCGAACGCGGACAGTACTATTTCCATAACTTTCTCAAGAGTCAGCCGGATCTCAACTGGCATAATCCCGCTGTGATTGAAGCAGTTTTGGCAGAGGCGAGGTTTTGGCTGGAACTGGGGGTCGATGGGTTCCGTTTGGATGCGGTTAATTTTTACTTCCACGATCAAGAATTACGAGACAATCCCGTGCGCCCTGCTGATGCTTCTTTACCAGATGGCATATCTCCCAAAAACCCCTTTGCCCATCAACTGTTTAAGTACAACTTCTGTCGCCCGGAAACAATAGAAGTCCTCAAACACATCCGCGAGTTCGTCCAGGCGTATCCAGGTGTGATTACTCTAGGTGAAGTTACCCTGGCTGAGGATTCAATTGCCCTATCGAGTGAGTATGTTGGTGATCAGCGCTTGCATTTAGCGTACAATAGCGCCCTCTTATTTGACGAATCCATCAGCGCTACCCGCCTGTATCAAACATTGGAGAAAGTTCTCACTCACTTCCCCGATGGCGGGAATTGTTGGTGCGTCGGGAATCATGATTATGGTCGTTTGCGATCGTGCTGGACGGGTAAGGAGGCTTCGGGTAAACCTTACCCAGAGGGATTCTATCAGATGATGGTTGGGCTGCTATTATCCTTACCAGGAGCATTTTGTCTCTACCAAGGAGACGAATTAGGGTTGCCTGTCGCCAGAATACCCGAAGATATTCCCGTAGAAGAAATCAAAGACCCCTTTGGCAAAGCCCTTTACCCGATTCTCCCTGGACGAGATGGCTCGCGCACACCGATACCCTGGATAGCTGATTCCCTACATGGGGGCTTTACGACTGCCTCTAAGCCTTGGTTACCTGTCCCCCAATCCCATCGAGAACGGGCAGTTAATCTGCAAGACAATGAACCCAATTCTTTGCTCAATACCTGGCGTCGTTTTCTGCATTGGCGCAAACAGCAACCGGCTCTGATGAGAGGGGATTGTCAGATGCTCAAAACAGAGGAACCGATTTTCGGTTTGATTCGAGAAACGGAGGAGCAGCGGTTAATTTGTTTGTTCAATTTAAGTGAGATACCAACGGAGTACGATTTATCGCCGTATGCGGAGTGTCAGACAATTCGGGGTATAGATATGACCGCACAGCGGCAGGGCAATATTTTGAAAATTCCCGCTTACGGCACTTTTTTCGGTAATCTGCCTCCGGCAAAAGAAAATTATCCGCCCTTCAGTCCGCCTTTAGTTCAGGGCAGAAAAGGCGAGGGCGAATCTGATCGCGTGATGGCGTTGTCTTAGTTTTGCTAACGTTTCTGGCATCGGATTTGGTAAGCTATCACGCATTTAAATTGGGAATGGGTAGCGAGCTGGCTGGCTCGCATTACAACGATTTGGCAGTTATTGACATTAAGGTTTAAATGCCGAACAGCTTATCAAAGAGATCATTGGTCATGCTGACATGAAACCCCTCTCAGCATAGTTCTGGGAGGGGATTTTTGTCTTTATTTTCACCTCAAAGTCTGGCGACAAAACAAATGAAAGAAGTACCTGATTTAGCTGTCCTGCTGGTGACGTTTAAAAGTCGCTGTACTGATACCTGCTAGAGTCAGTAAGCCCAGAACGGTAGCGGGTTCGGGAACAGGGGTAGATTCTGAAACAGTCACAGTTGCGATCGCGGCAGTAGGATTTCCGACGGAGACTGACTCAACGCCATCCGTAAATGAAATAACCAGTAGAGCCTGTAAATCGAGAAGTTCATTGCCAGAACCAGAAATAAAGGAACCTTGATCGAGATTATCTGGATCAACGAAATCCATTCCTATGGGCTGATTGGGGGTACCATTCACGTAGAAACTCGGCTCAAAATCCGTTGTCGCGCCCTCCTCCTCAGAAGCAATGGAAAATGCGGATACGGCATCATTGCCACTCCAGTTCCATTCCCAAGCCTTCAACTCATCAGCCGACACAATGCCATCAGCCGCATCGTCTTCATCGGCGAAGATAGTACCAAAAATAGAGCCGCCGCCATCATCTTCCCACCAGCCGGTATATTCAATATCCCAGCTAAAGAGTGCAGCATTAGCAGGTGCAGCAAGTGCAGCCCAACCTAACGCCACTGTTGCAGCAAGAGCTAAGCGTTTCAT
>NZ_JBKHHI010000527.1:0-3947 GCF_046539235.1 Coleofasciculus sp. | reverse complement strand
TTTATTTGGGATGAGTTGGCATGATTAGATAAACGGCTTGGCTCAAAATTTAGGTTTCTCTAGTATTCAGTTGTATCAGCCAATGGCGCTTAATGGGTGAAAAATCCGGAGAGTTTACTAACTCTTCAAGGTTGTCAGGAAATCTTTACAGATGTTTCATAGAATCAACCTTAAAGAGGATTGACAAATGCACGCGATTAATGTATATGAAATATATCTATAGGTATATTTATGACATAGATCCCCGACTTCTTTTAGTAGTCGGGGATCTGGTATAAGACTTAATCAGACATCAATTACCGATAATCGGCAGTCTGAATATATTCTAACCGCGCCGCCTCCCGGATTCCATACTCTGGGCGACAGAATCGGTCTAATTGCGCTTCAAAAAATGCCCGATTCGCCTGTAAATGCTTGGGATTCGGGTCATCTAAGGGATACAACAGTGCGGTTCGTAACGCCTGAAATACTGCCGATGTCACACAATACATTGATCGCTGAAAGGTGATGCCAATTTGATTCAGGATATCACTTTCACTGCGACAACGCTTTTCATAGAAGTCTCGCAGATAGGGGGGTAAGAAATGTAACATATCCTGCATCAGCAAGGTTGGCGGAATTCCCGCCGAACCGACGGGGAATTTATCGGCATAGAGAACCCCATAATGGAAGTCTTTCTGATCACTGGGAACTTCCCCCGCTTGGGCATTATAGGACTTTGTACCCCTAAAAGGTGCTGTGCGATAGAATACCGCCTCTACATAGGGAAGCGCCGCCTCATACAGCCAGGTAAACCCTTTGGACTTAGGAATCACCTCATAACATTCCCCTTTGACATAAACATGATGATAGATCGGACGACCTGCGATCGCGAATATGCCATTCACCAAAAAGTTCATCGCTTCGGGGACAGAGGTTATTTTTCCTTCATCGTAGAGATCAGACACCTCAAAAAACACCGGTGCCATTACTTCCCAAAATAGCCCCAAAAGACTATAATACGACGCCTGACGACATTGTTCGATAAACATCTCTGGGAACAGCTTATGCCATCCCAGCATGACGGGATTTCCTTTAAAGTACGCCTCAATTGCCCGATTCGCATTGTCCTTATACTCCTGGGTATCCAGATAAGGATCAAACTGATTCACCGGGGCGTACATATTCCGATGCCAAAGCATTGCCCGCATACAAGCTTCAGCAAACTCCATATTAATCCGGTCATGCCACAAGTGATGGAGTAACTTGGGCATTTTTCCGGTTTCCCCTTTCTCTATAAACGCCATCAGTTCCGGATGCGCCGTTGCTTGACCCCGCCAAATGCGTAAATCGGCATCATCTCCGGCATAATGATTATGGAGGTCTAAATATTCTTTGGGCAGAAAATATTTAAAGAAGGGAAACGGATTCAAAAAAACTCGTTCGCCAATATAAAGCAAATCCCGCCAATAGAAATCCATTGGCACCGCATACGCCTTCCAGATGCCAATAATTTGCATCAGGTTTTCCGGCGTATCGGGAACCATCGCCCCCCCAGCCTCTAAACGGTGAACAATATCCGCAAATTCATGCTGAGACGGGGGTAATTTCGTTGCTGGTTTTGTTGGAGTTTGTACCATGGTTATCAAGTTTTTAGTGTTGACCCTTCACGTTGTTCAAGGAAATGATTTTTAATCCTGTAGGGGCGGGTTTAGGGATTAATATTAATTGTTGTCCCTAGCTTGACTACAAAACCCGCCCGTTGTTCACGTCAAAGAACGACAAATGACTTTGTTCAAGGAAATGATTTTTAATCCTGTAGGGGCGGGTTTAGGGATTAATATTAATTGTTGTCCCTAGCTTGGCTACAAAACCCGCCCGTTGTTCACGTCAAAGAACTACATAAGACGAATGACTAATGACGTAGCTTGCTTCTCGCTTGCGCGAGTATGACTAATGACGAATCCTTCAACGCCACCTTCTGATCAACCTGAGTCGGAACCGCCGAAACAATGGCATTCGTCGTCGTTTCTGTCCACCGAACCAACCAAGTTGGTTGAATTCCCAGAAAGAAAATAATCACCGCCAAAATAATCGCAGGCGCTTTTTCATTCCAGAGAACTTTCGGATAGTAAGCCTTACGATTATCCAACTTGCCAAAACAGGTTCGATTCAGCAGAATCACAAAATAAACCGCCGTCAACCCCGAAGCAAAAATACATAAAAGGGTTTGCCAAGGAAGCACCGCATAACTCCCTTGAAACACCAGAAACTCTGCCACAAATCCAACTAAACCGGGAATCCCTGCACTTGCCATTCCCCCTAAAATCAACAACGCACTCACCAACGGTAAACCCCGCGTTGGATTCATCAACCCATTCAAAACATCCAAGTCGCGAGTTCCCACCTTGGTTTCCACCACCCCAACCAAATAAAACAGAATTGCCAGGATAATTCCATGACTCACCATCTGAGTAATACAACCCAAAAGACTCAACGGCGTTAACGCTGAGGCGGCGACAACAATATACCCCATGTGACCAATTGAACTATACGCCACCATCCGTTTAATATCTTTTTGCGCGATCGCACTCAATGCACCATACAATACACTCACCACGCCAACAATTGACAATCCCGGCGCTACCAAAGACCAGGCTTCGGGAAACAATTGTAACCCATAGCGTACCAACCCATAAGTTCCCATCTTCGCCACAACCCCTCCTAAAAGAATCGCCACCACAGGCGACGCTTCCACATAAGCATCGGGTAACCAGGTATGTAAGGGAACCAGGGGAATTTTAATCCCAAATCCTACCAATAAAATGGTTAGCAGAATCAACTGAGTGGTTAACGATAACCCTTGAGTTTGAATCGCCTCATAATTAAAGCTAGTCGAATGACTCAGCCACGTAATCCCCAAAAATGCCGCCAGAATCAGAATCCCGGAAACCGCAGTATAGATGAGAAACTTCATCGCTGCATATTCCCGCTTACTTCCCCCCCAAATTGCAATTAACAGATACAAGGGAATCAACACCAATTCATAGAACAGGACAAACAGCAACAAATTCTGTGCCAGAAACGCCCCCGTAACCCCTGCATTCACCAACAAAATCAGGGCATATTTAAGGCGAACTCGTTCAACATCAACTCGGCTGCTAAAAATAACCACCCAATTCAACAAACTACCCAAAGCCAGCAACGGAAACGATAAACCATCCGCCCCCAACTTGTAGGATAAACCCAATTGAGGAATCCAGGTCAACTCCTCTTGAAATTGCCAACCGGAATAGGTGATATCAAACTGCGTGGCTAACCACAATGTCACCAGAACAATCGCTGTCGCCACCGCTAAAACAATCGCCCGGAGTCTCGTTTGTGCCACCTTTCCTGGCAAAAACCCAATTATAATTGCACCAACAACAGGTAACCCGATAAGCGTACTCAGCATAAGCCCGTCAAAAATTCCAACTCAAAACGCTTCCACTTAATCAGGGCGAGTTAATCAGCCTCTAAACAACTAGAAACAATTCAAATTAAACCCGCCCCGAAAACCTTAAACCTCAAAACGCCCTATGGCACATCTATACATTTAATATCCATCTAAACAGTGAACACATCCATTCCTCCACCACCTCCCTTTGAACCCCTCTGCGTTCCTCTGCGCTTTCCTCTGCGTTCCTCTGCGTTAAAAAAAAACACATCTTTCCCGCCCAAAAACTCGGACAAAAACGCAAATCATCCACCAATAATCAGCGAAATACGCGACAGAATCGGCAAACTTAACAAAAATCCAAACAACGCCACCCCCAACAAAATTGTCAACGCATAAAACTGGGTTTGCCCCGAAACATTGTACTTCAAGCTTTGCCCACTAAACACCGTCATAAATGCGACTAAATTAGCCAAACCATCCACAATATAACGGTCAACCCAAGAAATCGTTCTCGAAATCAAATCAACCA